>NZ_JBNAJZ010000004.1:0-217590 GCF_052047555.1 Candidatus Pelagibacter sp. HIMB1746
ATATAATATAAAAAATATTAAAAATATTTTAACAGAGAGCAATAAAATCATTAACAACTTTCAAAAAAATTTCTATATAGATGAAACCCAAATAATATTACAAAACTCAAAAAATCTAAATTGTAATAGACATTTTAAGGTATTTAATGAATTTAATATTATTCCAAAATATTGCTTCTCTTGTTATAAAATTCAAGTAAGCCTATTCAATGTAATTGATCTGATTAAATTATATTTTGTTTTTAAAAATATAAATCTTAAAAATAATAATATTAGGAAATGTATGGTCGAAACAAGAGCAACTATAAAAGTAAACTATAAGGGATTTATTTACTGTAAAGGATTAGAAGAAGCTCAAACAATTTTGAAAGAAATAAATTTAATATTAAATAATAAAAATATATCAAAATTTCAAATTGAAATAAAACATGGCTGTTCAGAATTTTACAAAAGTTATCCAAAATATAAAAAGATTAATTTTCATGGAAAACAGGAACTTGAATATGACAAACAATGGATAGAAAAAGAAAATATTATTGATAAAAGAATTCCAGCCAGAGAAAAGCAAGATGTAAAATTTTTTGGTAAAACTTTAAGAGTACTAAATCTATATGATATTTTAGTTATAAAAAATTGGATTATATACGCAAAGAAAATTGGAGATAAATACTCAGACAGAATTTTAGATGATGAACTTAGTTTTCCAATTTTTGAAAAAATAATTGAAAAACAAATTGATTTCAGGAAAAAAGAACTTCATTCGGATTGATTAAAATTTATTTTAACCAATCATAGCTTTTTTTATAATCATTAATTAAATAATGGTAATCTTTATATTTATCAGAGTTATAGCTTTTTACTGGACTTCTTACTTGTGAAAAACTTAAGGTTTTTGTGAACAAGTCTTTTCTTTTATAAAATTCTAATGATTTATTATTCCAAGTGAGATTACAGAAATCATAAATTTTCTTTGTAAATTGCTCAGCTGATTGTGAAAATTCTTCAAGATTTATTTCTAATATATTTTGTGAATATTTTTTTTTAAAATAATTCATAGCCTTCATGGAACTATCCATATAATCTAAAATATCTTTAATTGAATTTGTCCAAGCAAGCTCTGGTAACATTGATTGATAAATTGAAAAAACAGAGTCATAAAAATTTCTGTACGTATATAAAAATTTAGCATTTGGAAATGAGTTTATAATAATCTCCACATTAAAAATATTTTCTAATGATTTATCGATAAAAGTTATATTTGGATTATCATCAATATTTATTTGTGAATATCTAAATAATGCTCTCTTTTTAAATTCATCTTGATCAATTTCAAATTGAAAATTTTTAATATTAAAATCCTTATTATAAATTTTTGGACCTATTTGTTCTAACACTGATGCATTAATTATATTACATTCACCTAATGATTTTATATTTTCTTTGCTTGATTTTAATATTGACTCTATAAGTGTAGATCCTGATCTTGGTAACCCAACTATAAAAATTGGCATAAAATCAGATTTTGAAGTATTTTCATAATTATTAATAAATTTAATCTTGTCATAATTATTATTTATGATCTGATTATAATAAAATCTCGCACTCATATTATATTGATATTTTGAATCAAAAACACTTGTGTGAAAACTTTTTAGTAATTCAAATTCATTTATAATATTTTTCTTTTTTTTTTCTTTTTTTGATAAAAGAAAATTAATTACTCCAAAATCATATAAAGAAGGCATCTTTTTTTCTCTAATATCTTTTATTATTTCGTAGTCTTTTTCACTTAAATATTCTGGGTCTAAAGTAAAGAGGCCATAAAACGGTTTCACACTATCTTTGTCTAGTTCTTTTAGTTTTAGATAAATTTCTTTTGCTGGCTTAATTTCACCTAAAAACTGTTTAACACCTGCTAGATTATAAAGTGCATTTAGTGAGTTTGGCTGATCTTTTAAAAGTTGTTCATAAAAAAAAATGCTTTTTTCAATATTGTTGGTCTCAGCATATATTAGTCCTAAATAAAATAGTACATTAGGGTTTCTTGAATTTTTTTTTTTTAAATTTAATAAAGTTTCTAAAGCGTTTTTATATTCTTTTTTTTTAATAAAATTTAAGCTTTTTTGAAAATCCAATTGGACATTAGTATTCATTGCTATATTAAAAAATTACTAATACATTATTAAATATGAAAGATAAAGATTTACCTAAAAAAATACCTGTTTTTCCATTGAGTAACTTTATCATTTTTCCAAAAACAACTGTTCCTTTAAATATTTTTGAACCTCGTTACATTGACATGATAAATGACTCAATGAAATCAAATAAAATAATAGGAATGATACAGCCCAGATCCTCAAGTACCGAAAAAAATATTCCAGCACTTCACGATGTTGGGTGTGTTGGTAAAATAACTAGCTTTAGAGAGACTGAAGACGGTAGATATTTAATTGAATTAAAAGGATTAATAAGATTTAAAAATATTCAAGAATTACAGAGTGTTACTAAATATAGAATTTTAGAGGTAAAATATGACGATTATTTAGACGATTTAAAAGGCCAAAAAGAAGATCTAAAGTTTTCTGATTTAGAGTTAATTTTTAAGGACCTTAAATCATTATTTGAAAAGAAAGGATTTATAATTAATTGGAAGGCTTTAGAAAAACAAAGTTTAGACGAAACAATAAACGCTTTGGCTATGGCATCACCTTTTTCTCTAGAGGAAAAACAAGTTTTATTAGAAGCACAAAATTTAGATATTAGAAAAAATAAAATTGCTGAGATATTAAAAACATATACTCACGATATCTATGAGAATAACACCATTCAATAATCAATAATTCAAACCTGTATCTGCTATTTTTTTTAGTATGTTATTTATAGAATTTTTCCTTGCTAAGTATTTTAAAGAATTGATAAAAAAATTATTTTTAGTCTTACTTTCGTAGTTAAAAAATTCATAAATAAAGTCAATTCCATTTGAAAAAATAAAATTTTTATGCTTTGTATTTTTTTGAAATTCTTGATTAACAGAAATATTTAATGGTAATCCAAGATCTATTTTATTTTTAATTATCTCTAATAATATTTTTATATCTCTAATAGTCATATTAAAACCTTGTCCAGCCAAAGGGTGTATTTTGTGAGTTAATTCACCAAAAGCTAGAATATTTTCATGATAATAATTTCTTAAACTTGCAGAGAATAATTCAAATGAAGATATTTTTTTAATTTTTTTAATTTTATATTTTGGATTATGTAAGTTTATAAGTTCTAATAAATTTTCTTTTTTAATTTTAGCAATATTTTTTATAGAATAAACAACAGAAGTTTCTTTATTAGAAATAGGTAAAAATGCTAAAGGTCCAATTTTTGTAAATACTTGTCTAGCAATTTTATTATCAATTTTCTCATGTTCTAGTATTAAAGTGTAAGCTAAGCTTTTATATTTTTTGATAATTTTTTTACTAAAAAATTTTTTTGTAATTAAATTTGTAAAATTTAAATTTATCAGAAGATTATATTCGTTCTGAATATTTGTTAGATTTATTTTATTTTGTATCCTAAAAAGTTTATTTCCTTTTAAACTTTTTTCTAAAATATTATATAGATCAAAACTTCTGACCATTGAAAAAAGTTCTTGATTATTATTTTGAAACTCCAATAATTTTTCTTTATTTAGTTTGTCAGAAAGAATTTCTATTTTATTTAATTTCCAAATTATTTTATCAATATTGACTATATTATTATTAAAATATCCAACATTACTTTTTGTAATACCTATAGTCCTAGATTGATCAATTTTTTGTTTTTTTTTATCTCTTAAAATATCAACATGTATATTTTGATTAACTAAAGCTTTTGCTAAAGCTAAACTAGTTAGTCCACTTCCTATTATACAAATCTTCATATTATTTTTAATTTTAACAACAAAAATTAGATGATACAAAGTGGTATAATTGATTTGTATAAATGGACATTAAAAAAATAGCTAATTTATTACTTAATTTTACTTTAAAACGACTAGCAGAAATATTTGGAATCACAATTTTCTCTGCTGGCATTCTTTTATTTATTGCTCTTTTTTCATATTCACCAGATGACCCTAACTTTATTTTTCCTAAAGATACTAAAATTAAAAATTTATTAGGTTTTCACGGAAGTTTCATTTCAGATCTTTTTTTTCAATCTTTTGGCTTCATTGCTTATCTAATTTCTTTCACATACATAATTACTGGAATCAATATATTTCGGTTGAAAGAATTTTTTTTAATAATTGAAAATACTTTTATATCAATATTGTATACTATAATTGGAACATTATTTTTAAACTATTTTTATTCTGATGCTTTTACACTTTACATAAATGGTAACGGAGGCTTTGTTGGAGAATATTTTGGACAAACTTTTTTAAACTCAATAATTCTTATAAATGAAACATTAATTTATTATGTTTTAATTATACTGATAATTGCTTTATTTTTATTAAGTGTAAATTTTCACCCTATTAAATTTTATAATTCTTTAATAAAAATTATTCAGTTTTTTTTTAAAAAAGAAAATAGATCATATACAGATAAAAGTGAACTTATAAGTGAATATATTCCCCAAGAGGAAATTAAAAACTTAATACAAGAGGACTTACCATTCATTAAAGCAGAGAATAAATCAAATTCTAAAAACAAGTTTCAATTACCAAAAATTGAATTATTAAAAGCTCCAACTAAGAAAGAACGAGAAAACTCAAATAAAGATGAAACAAATGACCCTAAGTTTTTAGAAAAAATTCTAATGGACTTTGGAGTTAAAGGTGAAATTCAGAAAGTAAGTCATGGTCCAGTTGTAACACTCAATGAATTTGAGCCAGCTGCTGGGGTAAAAGTTTCAAAAATTATAAATTTATCAGATGATATTGCTAGAAATACTAGCTCTGAATCTGCTAGAATTTCAACTATTCCAGGCAGCAATACCGTGGGAATTGAATTACCAAATAATTCAAGAGAAAATGTTTATCTCAGTGAAATTATAAATAACTTAGATTTTAAAAAGAAAGAAATAAAATTACCAATAGCTCTTGGCAAAAATATTTCTGGGAAACCTATTGTAGGAGATCTATCCTCTATGCCTCACTTGCTAATTGCTGGAACAACAGGATCAGGAAAATCTGTTTGCATTAATACAATTATTTTATCTCTTCTTTACAGACACACACCTGAAAGATGTAAGTTTATACTGATTGATCCAAAAATGCTTGAGCTTTCAACATATGAAGGCATACCACACTTACTTTGCCCGGTAATAACTGAAGCTAAAAAAGCTGCATCAGTTCTTGGTTGGGTAGTAAAAGAAATGGAGAGTAGATACAGGTTGATGACAAAAGAAGGAGTTAGAAATATTGATGGTTACAATGCCAAGCACAAACTACCTATGCCCTACATAGTGGTGGTGGTAGATGAAATGTCAGATTTAATGTTAGTTGCAGGTAAAGAGATAGAGAACTATATTCAAAAATTATCTCAAATGGCTAGAGCTGCTGGGATTCATATTATTATGGCTACGCAAAGACCTAGTGTTGATGTGATAACAGGTACAATTAAAGCAAATTTTCCAACACGAATATCTTTTCAAGTAACTTCAAAAATAGATAGTAGAACAATTCTAGGTGAACAAGGAGCAGAACAATTATTAGGAAAGGGAGACATGCTTTATATGTCATCTGCTAATCGAATAGTAAGAATTCATGCTCCGTTTGTTTCAGATAATGAAATAGAAAAAATAAATAATTTTTTAAGATCACAAGCAGAACCAGATTATATTGATGAAATCTTGAATTTTGCAGACGAAAAGGAGTTAGGATCAAACACAGATCAAGGAGATAAAGATGAATTATATCAACAAGCTGTTGAAATAATTAGATCTGAGGGAAAAGCTTCTACCTCATTTTTACAGAGAAAACTTCAAATTGGTTACAACAGAGCTGCAAGAATAATTGACATGATGGAAGCTGATGGAATTGTTAGCAAAGCAAATCATGTGGGTAAAAGAGACGTTCTTTAATGTTGAGAGTCCTGCTTTTAGTTTGTCTAATTAGTTTATCTAGTGAAGCAAATGCAAATAATAAAGATCAAATAATTAATAAATTAAAAAATACTTCAAATTTAAATTTTGATTTTGAACAAGATATAAATGGAAAAATTGAGTTTGGAAACTGTACAATTCAATATCCAAAAAAAATGTTTTGTGCGTATGATCAAAAAAACAAAGTTATAGTTTCAAATGGAAAATCTTTAATTGTAAAATCTACTTCGAGCTATTACAGATATCCATTGAATAAAACACCATTAAATTTTATTTTAGATAAAAATTTTTTATTAAAAAAAATAGCCGAATTAAATGAAGAAATTATTAATAATTCTCTGATTAAGTTTACAATAAATGAAAATAATCAATCAATAGAGATTTTTTTTGATATAAATAATTATAATTTAATTGGCTGGCAAACTAAGGATATTTATCAAAATATTACTGTCACACTTCTTTATTCAGTTAAATTAAATCAAATTGTTGACGAAAAAATATTTAAAACTCCTCTTCAAAATTAAATTTTAACAATTTCTGATTTAAATATTTTCATTCCTCTAGATAGATAATTATTTAGTGCATTTTTATGGTCAAGAGAACAGGTATGAAGCCAAACTCTCTCTACGTTTTGTTGAAATGATTTTTTAATAGCATCCGATAATAAAAATGAGCCTAATTTTTTATTTTGGTATTCTTCTAATATTCCAAAATATGCTATTTCCACTTCTTTCTTTTCAGAATGAATAATTAATTCAAAAAAACCAACTAAATCTTTTTTATTTTTTAATACAAATGTTTTAACATTTTTGTTAGATACGTATTTGATCCACTGCTCTTCTGTCCATATTAATCTATCAATCCATTTATGTTTTTTACCTATATTTTTATAAAAAAATTTATTTAACTGAAAATCAGTCGGATCAATCAATTTAACTTGATAATCTTCTGAAGGTGGTTCGCCATCTTTTAAATCATGCAATGAGTTTATTTCTAGATAATTTCTTTTAACTTCTTCTGTCACTCGACCATTTTTCCAACACGTTCACCACCAAATAAATGAAAATGCAAATGAGGGACCTCTTGACCACCATGTTCACTAATATTAGCTAGTGCTCTATAACCTTGGCCTATTTCTGTTGAAATACCAAGCTTTTTTGCAACTATGTTAATACCTTTCAAAAGGCCCACCATCTCTTCTGATGATGCATTCATACTAAAATCGTCAAGATCTATATATTTTCCCTTAGGAATTACTAGAGCATGAACTTTCTTTTGTGGATTAATATCATGAAACGACAAAACAAAATCATCTTCGTAAATTTTATTGCAAGGTACCTCTCCACGTAAAATTTTAGCAAAAATATTATTGTCATCGTAGCTCATTTTTTCCTTTTTTCTAATTCTTCCATTACTTCTTCAATTTTCACATCATTAGCTTCTAAATACATTAATAAATGGTAAAATACGTCAGCTGCTTCATGTATTTTGTTTGTATTTTCTTCTATAGCTTCAATTAATTCATAAATTTCTTCTAAGACTTTTGCTTTGCTGAGAGATTTATCTGTAAGTAATTTGTTTGTATAAGAACCTTCAACTGGATTAGTTTTTCTCTCTCTTGCAAGTTTAATTAAATTTTCTAATGTATTAAGCATATTAAATTCTAACAGGTATTCCCTTTGAATCCAAATATTCCTTCGCCTCTTTTACAGAGTGTTTGCCATAATGAAATATTGATGCTGCTAAGACTGCACTGGCATTTCCCAATCTAATTCCATCAACTAAATGATCCAGATTCCCAACCCCGCCTGATGCAATGACAGGAATATTTACCTTAGATGAAATTTTAGACATAAGCTCAATATCATAACCTACTTGAGTACCATCTCTATCCATTGATGTTACCAATAGCTCACCTGCTCCACTACTTTCCATTTTTGATGCAAATTCTATTGCATCTATTCCAGTGTTGTTTCTTCCACCATGGGTAAAAACTTCCCATTTGTCAGCATTTTTTTTAGCATCAATAGCAACAACAATGCATTGTGAACCAAATTTTTTTGAGCTCTCAACTACTACCTCAGAATTTTGAACCGCTGCAGTATTAATAGAAACTTTATCTGCTCCACAATTAAGTAATTTATTTATATCATCAACACTCCTAACACCTCCCCCAACAGTTAGTGGAACAAAGCATTTTTTTGAAGTTTTCTCTACAACATCGTAAATTGTATCTCTATTTTCATTTGATGCAGTTATATCTAAGAAACAAATTTCATCTGCTCCTCCATCGGAGTAAATTTTGGCCTGTTCAACGGGATCACCCGCATCTTTTAAATCGACAAAATTAATACCTTTAACTACACGACCATTTTTGACATCTAAACAAGGTATTATTCTATTCTTAAGCATCTATTTCCTTTGCTAATTCATCCAATTTAATATCACCATCGTAAATAGCTTTTCCAACTATAATACCTTCAATGTTTTTATTATTTAATTCCTTTGCTTTTTTAATATCATCTATCGACGAAACTCCGCCTGATACAATAACTGGACAACTAGAAATATCAGCTACCCTTGCTGTTTCCTCAAAATTAGGACTTTGCTTCATCCCATCTCTGTTAATATCGGTATAAATTAATCTGCTTGCACCATATTCGTTAACTTCTTTTAGGTAATCTAAAGTTAATTGATTTGAATTTTCTTTCCAACCTGAAACAGATAGATAGCCATCTTTAGCATCTAAGCCTAATGCAATTTTTTTTGGAAATTTTTCACAAGCTTGTTTTAAAAAGTTTTTATCTTTAATTGCAGCACTTCCTAAAATAACTTTTTCAACACCAGCATCAGTATATTTCTGGATACTCTTAAAATTTCTAATACCTCCACCAATTTCAATTTTAAGATCATATTTATTAACTATTTTCTCAATAATATCTAAATTAATTGTTTCACCAGTTAAAGCTCCGTCTAAATCAACTATATGTAAATTTTTAAAACCATGGTCTTTGTATTTCCCCGCTTGTTCAAGTGGAGACATTTTATATTCAGTTTTATTGCCAAAGTCTCCTTTTATTAACCTCACACATTTTTTATCTTTAATGTCTATTGCTGGAAATATCTTCATTATAAATTTATAAAATTATGAATAATTTTAAGCCCAATTTTATCACTCTTTTCAGGGTGAAACTGAGTTCCAAAAATATTTTCTTTCTCTACAGAGCAAACAATATTTGAAGAATAATCAGTTGTTGCGGAAATCACATTTTTATCTTCTGGCACAAATTCATAACTATGAACAAAATACATGTGAGAATTATTTTCTATACCTTTAAAAATTTTACTATCTTTAATAATATTTAGTTGATTCCAACCAATATGTGGAAGTTTATATTTTCCATTTTGATTGTCTATTTTTGATACTTTTCCTGAAATCCAACCGAGTCCTTTTGTTTCCGTTTCTTCAAAACCAATGTCCGCAAACATTTGTAAACCAACACAAATTCCTAGAAGTGGTTTTTTATTAATTATTGCGAATTCGTTTAATACATCTACCAAGCCATTAATATTATCAAGTGCATCAACACAACTTTTAAACGAACCCTGGCCTGGCAAAACTACTTTATCAGAAGATTTAATGTTGTTTAAATCTGACGTTACTTTAATTTTTACCTTATTTTTGGCAACTTCCTTAAATGAGTTTATTACCGAGCTTATATTGCCCGAATTATAATCAACAATAGTGACGTTCATTAAACTTATAATGAGCCTTTAGTTGATGGAATACTTTTTTTGCTTCTAGGGTCCATCTCTAATGCCTCTCTTAATGATCTTGCTAATGCTTTATAACAGGACTCAATAATGTGGTGGCTGTTATCACCATAAATATTTTCAACATGCATTGTAATACCTGCAGCCTGTGAAAATGCCTGGAACCATTCCTTAAACAGTTCTGTATCCATCTCACCAAGTTTCTCAACTTTTAATTTTACTTTCCAAATTAAATAAGGTCTGTTTGAAACATCTATTGCAACTCTGGTTAATGTTTCATCCATAGGAATAACTCTGTGTGCATATCTTTTGATACCTACAAATTTATTTGCAGCTTTTTTTAAAGCTTCACCAATTGCAATTCCTGTATCTTCTGTTGTGTGGTGAAGATCAATATGAGTGTCTCCTTTTGCTTTTACTTTCAAATCAATTAGAGAATGCTTTGATAATTGTTCAAGCATATGATCTAAAAAACCTATTCCAGTATTAATATGGTATTTGCCTTTACCATCAATGTTTAATTCAACATTGATACTGGTTTCTTTTGTTTTTCGAGATACTTTTCCTTTTCTAGCCATATAATTTAAATGGTATACATACTTAATTCAACTATATCAATATTAGTGTAGATACTTGAAGTATCAAAAATAGTTACCATTTATTAGTCATGACAACAATTGTACTAGTTAGAAAAAATAATGAGGTTGTAGTTGCTGGTGACGGTCAAGTAAGCATGGGAAATACTGTTGTAAAAAGCACTGCTTCAAAAGTTAGAAAAATTGAAAAAAGAGATGTAGTTGCAGGATTTGCGGGATCAACTGCTGATGCTCTAACTTTATTTGAAAGATTAGAGGGAAAATTAGAAAAACATGCGGGCAATTTATCTAGAGCTGCTGTTGAGCTAGCAAAAGATTGGCGAACAGATAAATATTTAAGAAGATTAGAAGCATTAATGGCTGTAGGTGATAAAGATAATAGTTATATAATTTCTGGAACTGGAGATGTTTTAGAGCCTGAAGGTGATGTAATAGGAATAGGTTCTGGTGGAAATTATGCTTTAGCAGCAGGAAAAGTTTTAATGGAAGGTAATTTATCAGCAGAAGAAATTGCAAAAAAAGCAATTAAGGTTGCAGCAGATATTTGTGTTTTTACAAATGAAAATGTAAAAATTGAAAAAATATAATGGATAATTCAAACGTAACACCTTTGCATCCAAAAGAAAAATCTCAAAAAGAAGAAGCTTCTTTGGTAAGTGCTCTCTCTCCAAGGGAAATAGTTTCAGAATTAGATCGTTTTGTAGTTGGACAAAATAAAGCGAAAAAAGCTGTCGCTGTTGCATTAAGAAATAGATGGAGAAGACAAGCCTTGAAAGGTGAAATGAAAAATGAAGTTTTGCCAAAAAATATCTTAATGATCGGACCAACTGGGGTTGGAAAAACGGAAATATCTAGAAGACTATCAAAACTTGCTGAAGCTCCTTTTGTTAAAGTAGAGGCAACAAGATTTACAGAAGTTGGTTATGTTGGGAGAGATGTTGAGCAAATAGTTAGAGATTTAATTGAAATAGCAATTGCAATGGAAAAAGTAAAAAAAAGAAAGGAAGTTTTTACTAAAGCTCAAAAAGCTGCCGAGGAGAAAGTATTAGATGCCTTAGTAGGAAAAAAAGCAAGCCTTGCAACAAGAGAAAGTTTTAGAAAAAGACTAAGAAATGGTGACTTAGATGACAATGAAATAGAAATAGCTGTAAGCGACAGTGGTTCGAATGGTACATCGTTTGAAATCCCAGGAATGCCAGGCGCCAACGTTGGAATGATTAATATTGGAGAAATGATTGGAAAATCAATGGGAAACAAAGAAAAAAAGAAAAAAATGACAGTTAAAGAATCTCATGAAATATTAATTAATGATGAATCTGATAAACTAATTGAGCAAGATAAAATCATTAAAGCTGCAAAGCTTTCAACTGAAAACAATGGAATAGTGTTTTTAGATGAAATAGATAAAATTTCTGCAAGAACTGATCGAGTTGGTGGTGATGTATCTAGAGAAGGAGTCCAAAGAGATTTGTTGCCACTCATTGAGGGAACAACAGTTAATACAAAACATGGTCCAATAAAAACAGATCATATTTTATTTATTGCTTCTGGTGCTTTTCAACTTGCAAAACCATCTGATTTACTTCCTGAATTACAGGGACGATTGCCTATAAGAGTTGAACTAGAAGCTTTAACTAGCGAAGATTTTAAAAGAATTTTAAAAGAACCAGACTACAGTTTAATAAAACAATATGTAGCTCTTTTAAAGACCGAAAATGTAGAACTTGAATTTTCTGAAGATGGCATTGACACAATTGCAAATATTGCATCTGAAGTAAATGCAACTGTTGAAAATATTGGTGCGAGAAGGCTACATACTATTATTGAAAAAATATTAGATGATATCAGTTTTACAGCAACTGATAGAGCTGGGGAAAAAATTATAATTGATAAAAATTATATTGATAAAAATTTAGACAACTTAGTTAAAGATACTGACCTATCTAAATTCATCCTTTAAAATTACAAATAGCCAAGTTCTAACATCTCATCTTTAAAATGTTTCTCAATTTTTTCTATATTCTTTTTATCAAGAATTTTTCTCCAATCATTTTTAGGTCCTAAATTAAAAAAGACCCTCCTTTTACCAGTCTCTTTGTCGGGTAAAGCTTCAGAAAAACTTTCTTTCTCTTCTTTTGACTTCATTAGGTTAAATTCTGTAGTTTTAATAGCCTTATTTAGTTTAATAATATTTAAATTATGACTGAAGCCAACCTGATTTAAAAATTTAAATACTCTAATTAAAACAGTTTTTTTTTTTGAAATTAAATCCTCATATTTAATTAAAATATATTTATTTTTTTTTTTAAATTCTTTCCAGCTATTATAATTAGATGCCCAAGAACCAACTAAAACTTTACATATATTTGATGATTTGTCTGTAAACATATTTTGATCTAAAATTATATCAGTAGCTTCATCAACGCTTATTCCATTATGATTAGCGAAAGAAGTAACAACATTTCTGGGGTCTCTTACAATATATATTGCTGCTAAAGAATTTTCTAGGTTAGTAAAATCACAATCATACATTTTAACCAATGAACTATGTGTTTTAAAAAAACTCAAACTCCTTTTTTTTTCATTTATAAATTTTTGAACGTTGATAAAATTTTTAAACACCTCTTTATCATTTTCAATATCTATACCTAGAGACATGAAATCAACACTCATTGGAAATTGTTTAATTTGGTTTAGGTTTTTAAATTCAAAGTTTCCATCTTTTGAGTAGAAATAAGATGACAAGATTGATCTCATCAATGTATTTCCACTTTTTGGATAAGAAGCGAGCCAAATTATCATTTATTCTTATTCTTTTTTAAATATATATAAAAAGCACCACTACCACCATCTTTAATGTCAGCATCCCGAATATCATTTATAATTTTCATTAAACTTTTATTATTATTAATAAATTCTGGAACTGAATATTTTAAAATACTTAAATCTTTAGATACATAAGGGTCTTTATCAACATCAGAATGAATACCTTTGCCGGTAACAATAATTAATTTACTAATATTATTTTCAAATGCTTCTAATATAAATTTTTCTACAGCGATATTTGCTTGTTCAAGAGTATATCCATGGAGATCAATGGACTTTGATTTTAAAATATTTTCAGTTTGTGGTCTAAAATCCTTATTGTGAACTTTGTCTTTACCTGAAATAAAAGCTTGCCAATCTTTTTTATCTTTGTCTGAAATTTGATCGTTCAACTAAGTTAATATATTGACGAGTTGCCAATTTGGATTTACAGAGGTTGTATCTCTTGAAAAAACCCAAGTATCATAGATCTTTTTAATTTTTTCAGGATCTCCTGAAACTATTTTTTTTTCTTTATCTCTAATACAAGTGATTACCTCAGCTATAAAATCGACTGTTACATTCAGTATGTTTCCATTCTTTTTATGTTCTTTAATCTCTGCTTTGTTAACACCTATAAAAGTAATTTCTGCGTAATGCCCTCTTTTGGCTCTATTTTTTAATGCATCATCAAACTGATCATATATATCTTTATTTAATAGAGGTTTTGCGTTTGTAATTTTGTTATCATTATCACTAAAATCTGTGATAATTGTTTCATAAGCAATTTTTGCTCCTTTTAAAAATTCTTTTTGAGCTTCATCATCAAATTTATCACTAGGTTTTTTTTGACTATCAACTTTAATTTTATTTAGTACTTCTTGAAATTGTGGTGAAGATTTACCTTCATAACCACTTCTTTTTCCTAAAATGCCTCTTAGTCTTAAAAAAATGAATCCTGCTATCATTGCAAGTAATATGATATCGATATATTCAAAACTATAATTCATAGTTAGATAGTAATTACTCTATTGATTAATTTCAACCGGCAATTTAAATAAAGACAAAATGAACCTAATTTTATTTTTAGTAATTGCTATACCAGTTATTGAAATATACCTTTTTATTAAAATTGGAGCTCAAATTGGAGCAATCACAACAATATTATTAATTTTTATTACTGCTATTGTTGGAGTTTATTATGCTAGATATGAGGGTTTAAACACTTTAAAAGCTGGTTTCTCTCAGTTAAGTAAACAAGAAACCCCGGCTTACGAGATAATTTCAGGTGCTGCAATTGCATTCGCGGCCTTACTGTTAATTATTCCGGGTTTTGCAACAGATGTTTTGGGATTTTTATTAATTTTTCCTACTACAAGAAAGATTATTGTAAATAAATTTTTAAAAAAGTTCTCATACAAAAAAAACAATAAAAATAATTTTATAGATGGAGAATTTGAAGATATAGACGACCGCAATGACAGATAAATATAAAATATTAGGAAAATATATAAAAGATTCATCTAGTGAAACACCAGATCTAGAAACATATTTGTTTGTTAGAGATAGAATAGAAAAATATCAATTGGGTATTGATATAAATTCTAAAGCTCTAAAAAATAATATGATAGAAATTCACACTACTTTTAAATTTGAAGATAAAGAGCAAAGCAAAAAAAAATCATACTTTGAGATAATCTATTCAACAATAATAAAGCTAAATAGTGAAATTACAGATAAGAAAGAATTGGAAAAAATTATTTTATGTGACGTTCAAACAGAAATTTATCCTGATTTAGAAAAATCCTTATTAGATTTATTACATAATTCCGGTTATCCAAATATAAAATTTGAGAAAAAAGTTGATTTTGAAAATTTGTACAAACAGAGATTTAACTAAAGTAATTTTTTTTTAAATTGTTTTTTAAGTACTCTTTATGTTTTTTCAATTCTTCAGGTGTAGGTGAAATTATCTTTTTGTAATATTCTAATTTATTGTTTTGATGCTCTTCTATTTGTGAATTTTGCTTAAAATCTAATGTTGGTTCTTTTTGATCAAGTAGATTGATGTAAACTTTTGCTAATAAATCACAATCTAATAATGCGTTGTGATATGTTCTTCTCGAATTGTCGATTCTATATTTTTTACATAAGGCATCCAAATTTACCTGTGATCCTGGATATTTTTCTCTTGCTAATGTTAATGTATCAACAATTTCGTTATTAATTTTATCTTTGCCAAAAATCTTTAATTCATTATTTAAATGCGCTAGATCAAATTCTGCATTGTGAATAATTAGTCTTTTATCTTTGATAAATTCTAAGAATTCATCTGCAATTTCACTGAATTTTTTTTGCTGTGATAAAAAATCATCAGAGTATCCATGTATTTCAAAAGCTTTTTCAGAAACCTTCCTTTCAGGATTGAGATAGCAATGAAATTTATTTTGGGTTATGATTAAATTATCTAATTCTATACAACCAATCTCTACAATCCTGTGTCCATCTTTTACTGATATACCTGTAGTTTCTGTGTCTAGAATTATTTCTTTCATTTATAAAATTTCTTTTAAAATTTCTTTTATTCGTTTTTTAACAGGCTTTTCTGTAAAAGTATTTTTAATTAAAAAATGAGACTTTTTTCTTTTATAACTTGGTTTTAGCTGAATTTTTCTAAACATATTTATAACTTTAATATTAAAATTAGGCCTTCTTTTAATTTTTCTATCAATATCTTTTCTTTTAGAATCTACGTAGATCAATATATCTTTTTTGTTAAAAATTTTATTTTCAATTAGCAAGGGTATATCTAAGATAACGAGTTTTTTATTTTTGTTCTTATTTAAAAAAATTTTTAATTTTTTTCTTATTTCTTTATGAACAATATCTATTATTTTTTTAAGATTATTTTTATTTGCTAATATTGCTTTTGTAATTTCATTTTTGTTTATCGGAAAAGTATAAATATATTTAGGTAATTTTTTTTTTAATTTAGAATATATTTTTTTGTCTTGATTATATAATTTTGAAACTTCATGATCCGCATTAAAAACTGGATATCCAAAATTATTTGCTACGAATGATTTTCCAGACCCAATATCGCCGACTATACCTATTCTAATCATTATCTAATAAATTAAGTACTTTGTTATTTACATTTGGTTCAACATTGTGCCATAATTTGAATGCTTCGAGAGCTTGATAAATAAACATTAATTTACCATTTTCTATTTGATTTCCTAATTTTTTTCCTAATTTTAAAAAGTTGGTTTCATTAGGATTATAAATAACATCGTAAAACAACTTACCTTGACCAATATTAGAAGAATCTAAATCAATAGATTCATTATTTAAACCTAAACTAGTCGCATTAATAATTATATCAAAGTCAGGCGCCTCGCCCCACTTCACAATGCTAATTTTATCAAATTGAGATTTTAAATCTTCGGCTTTCTTCATGGTTCTATTGCTTATTATTATTTTTGATGCTTTCATTTTATCTAAAACATAAATTATTGATGGAACAACTCCACCAGCACCTAAAATTAAAATTTTTTTGTCTTGAACTTCATAATTTAACTTAATCATAGCTTTTTCAAAACCAGCAACGTCTGTGTTATGACCAATTAAATTATTGTTATGGAAACTAATTGTGTTAACAGATTGTGTTTGTTTTGCTTCCGAACTTAGTTTGTCCAAGAAGGGAATTACTGTTTTTTTGAATGGCACAGTTACATTGCAACCATTTATTTCTTGATTTTTAATTTTAAGTAAAAAATTTTCAATTTCATTTTCTTCAAGTTTAATTTTTTCATAAACTGCATTAATATTATTTTGTTTTAACCAATGGTTGTGTAATTTTGGTGACAAAGAGTGATTAATTGGGTTTCCAATTACAAAATATTTTTTCATTTTTGTAAATTTAAGTACTCTTTAATTTTTTTTATAGGCAAGCCCATTATTGTATCTTCATCTCCTTTTATACTATTGAATAAATTTCTACCCTCTCCTTCAATTTGATAAACATTATAGGCGTAAAGATTTTCATCTGATATCTTAGATAAATATTTTGCTAATTCTAAATCTGAAAAACTTTTCATTGTTAAGGCTGCTTTATCTGTGTAGTTCCAAATCATTGAACCATTTTTTGAAATACAGACAGAGCTTATTAAAAAGTGCATTTTACCGTTAAGTTTCTTTAATATTTCCATTGCCTCTTTTCTACTGTTGGGTTTTGAAATTAACTCTCCATTTAAGTCAATAACACTATCTGCACCTAGCACTATCTTGTCTTGAATTTTAGCACTAACTTTGTTTGCTTTTAACTCTGCTAAATTTTTTGAAATAATTTCTGGACTAGCATTTTCTTTAAGTAAAGATAATTTTACAATATCTTCATCAACGTTTGAAGGTTCCACAGTATTTTGTATATTGTGTTTATCTAAAATATCTTTTCTAATTTTGCTTTTTGACGCTAGAATAATTTTATTTAGCATTGTTTGAATATATTTCGTGTATTTTAATTATAGAAGCAGCGGTCTCCTCGACTGATTTCCTTGTTACATCTATTAATGGCCATTTATATTTTTGAAATGTTTTCTTTGCTTGAAGAACTTCTTTTTTTATACTTTCTAGGTTTGTATAATCTATACTTTCTGTTTCTCTCAAAGAATTCATTCTATTTTTTCTGAGGTCCGCAAGTCTCTCGGGCTCTGTGCTTAATCCAACAACACAAGTTATACCAGGATTTTGTTTTAGTTTTTCTGGCAAAGAATTTTCATTTACTAAAGGAATATTTGAAGTTTTATAACCTTTGTTGGCAAGATAGATAGATGTTGGTGTTTTACTAGTTCTACTAACTCCAACAAGAATAATATCAGATTTTTCAACTTCACTTATTAAATTACCATCATCATGATTCATGGTAAATTGTATTGCTTCAATTCTATCATAATACTCATCATTTAAAACATGTTGTCCACTTGGTTCGTGTGTGGCTTTCTGATTTAAAATTTTAGAAAAATTTAATATTAAATTACCTAATACTCCGAAACAAGGTATCTTTTTACTTTCACTTTCGTTGGCTAAATACTTAGCGAGATTATTATCTACAATCGTATACAAGATAATTGAGTTTTCATTTTTTTTTGCATCTTCTAAAATTTTTAAAATTTGATTTTCTGTTCTTGTAAATGAATAAGAATTAACTTTATATTCTATGTTTAAAAATTGTGCTTTAAGAGCCAAGAATATTCTATCTAAAGTTTCTCCAGTTGAGTCAGAGATTAAATAAATTTGATATGTATTATTCATAAATAAGTTGTTAATAAACTCTGTATTATTTAGATTAAATTATACAATTTAAAATTTCTCCAATAACGTCTGTAAAACCTGACTTTTATTAACAATAATAATAAATAAGATAAAACAATCCACAAAAATTGAGATAATCTAAAAAAGCTTCATTTTTCACAATATTAATCGTCAAACATATTGATAAGTTGTGAGTATAATGTTTATAAAAAATAATCTCATTAATTCACAGGGTACATTAATACTACTATAACTTATAAGACTTTTATATGAAACCATTAAACAGAGTAATTATCAACAAAGATACTTCATTCAATCCGCTTTGGATAATGAGACAAGCAGGTAGATATTTGCCAGAGTTTAGAGAAATTAGAAAAAAAAATCTTGACTTTATTAATCTATGTTTGAATGCCAACTTGGCAGCTGAAATAACTCTACAACCATTGAAAAGATTTGATATTGATGCTGCAATAATTTTTTCTGACATTTTAATGTTACCCTATGGTTTAGGTCAAAAAGTAAGATTTGAGAAAAATTTTGGCCCTAAATTAGATAATTTAGATTTAAAAGAGATAGCAAAATTAGATGAAGTAGATTTTGTTGAAAAAATATATCCTGTTTATAAAGCAATAAAAAAAGTAAGTTCTGATCCAATCGTAAAAGATAAAAATACTATTGGATTTGTAGGTGCTCCCTGGACTCTTTTAGTCTATATGATTAATTTAAAATCTCCAAAAAAAGATTTAAATGAAAATTTTTTTAAAGATGATTTTTTAATAAATAGAATTCTATTAATCATAGAAAAATTTTTAAAAGTACATATTAAAAACCAAATAGATAACGGAGCAAACGTTATCCAAATCTTTGATAGCTGGGCTGGTTTATTAGAAGAAAAGGATCTGCCAAATTATATTTATAGTCCTACCTTTAATTTGGTAGAATATGTTAAATCTTTAAATGTACCAGTAATATGTTTCCCAAGGGAAATTAAAAATTATAAAGAATTTTGTGAAATTGTTAAACCTGATGCAATAAGTATTGATTATAATATTGATCCTAAAAAAATTCTTAAAGAAATAAAAATTCCAGTTCAAGGAGGCTTAGACCCTAGAGTCCTTTTGACAGATTATGAAAATTTAAAAAAAGAAACTTCTAAATATTTAGAAATTTTCAAAGATCACCCATATATATTTAATCTAGGACATGGTATTCTTCCAGAAACCAATCCAAAGATGGTCGAAAACTTAATTAAAATAGTAAAAAATATTTAAATAATGGATATAAATCATCCACCAATAAAACATGGTAAAACAGGGGTCCTGCTAATTAACTTAGGCACACCAGACTCAACAAATTGGTTTGATATTAGAAAATATTTAAAAGAATTTCTTTCAGACAGAAGAGTGATTGAAGTAAATCCCATAATTTGGCAAATAATTTTAAATTTATTTATCCTAACCTTTAGACCTTCTAAGACTGCCAAGGCTTATAAAGAAATTTGGATGAAAAATGAAAATATGTCTCCACTTCTTTATTATACAAAAAAACAAAGTGAGAAAACTTCTGAGTTATTACAAAAAGAAAATATCGTTTTAGATTTTGCAATGAGATATGGGAATCCAAGTATAAAAAGTAAAGTACACAAATTACACGAGATGGGCTGTGAAAATTTAATAATCCTTCCTCTTTACCCTCAATATGCAGCAGCAACAACAGCAACAGTTTGTGATGAAGTTTATAGAACACTAATGAAAATGAGATGGCAACCTTCCTTAAAAGTAATTCCACATTATGAATCTAATCCTTTATATATTGATGCATTAGTTAATTCGATAAATAAAAAAATTAACGAGATTCATTGGAAACCAGATCTTATTATAGCCTCATACCACGGGATACCTAAAAAATATTTTGATAAAGGAGACCCCTATCATTGCTATTGTCAAAAAACAACAAGACTTATTTCAGAAAAGTTTAATTCTATAAAAATTAAAACTACTTTTCAGTCAAGATTTGGTCCACAAGAATGGCTGCAACCATACACTGACAAAACTCTAGAAAGACTACCAAATGAGGGAATTAAAAATATTCTTATTATATCCCCAGGTTTTTCATCTGATTGTGTCGAAACGTTAGAAGAAATATTAATTCAAGGTAAAGAAAGTTTTATAAATGCTGGGGGAATAAATTTCGATATGGTTCCATGTTTAAATGATAATGATGATCATATTACTTTAATAAAATCTTTAATCGAAAAAAACATTTGATAAATGAATATCTATTTGCTTTTTAAGTCCTTGCATTTAATTGCTGTTGTTTCTTGGATGGCTGGACTTTTATATTTACCAAGAATTTTTGTTTATCATGTTGAAAATAAAGAAAAAAAAGAGACCACTGATATTTTTATATTGATGGAGAAGAGATTATACAATTATATTATGCGTCCCGCTATGCTACTAACATGGGCTTTCGGATTAATATTAATTTATTTAATTGGCTTTGAAGTTTTTTTAAATTTATGGATGCAAATTAAATTAGTACTAGTATTACTTCTCTCAATTTATCATGAATACTTGGGCAAGTGTTTAATTGCACTAAAAAACGGAACAAACGCTAGATCTTCGAAATTTTTTAGAATCATTAATGAAATTCCAACCGTGATTTTAATTTTTGTTGTATTTTTAGCGATTTTTAAGCCAATCTAGGGTTGAAATAATAAAAACACTATATATATTAATATCATCGATAAGTCCTTATCAACAAACTACTCATGAACATTCAAGAATTAAAACTCAAATCATCTGAACAGCTCATTACACAGGCAGAAAAGCTTGGTATTGAAAATGCTAGTACACTGAGAAAACAAGAAATTCTTTTTGCTATTTTAAAAAAAGTTGCAGAAAAAGAGGAGATAACAGGTGTTGGTGTTTTGCAGTTATTGCAAGACGGTTTTGGTTTCCTTAGAGCAATGGAGTCTAATTATCTCCCAGGACCGGATGATATATATGTTAGTCCAAGCCAAATTAGAAAATTTGGTTTAAGAACAGGAGATACGGTTGAAGGGCCGGTCAGAGCCCCTAAAGAGGGAGAAAGATATTTTGCATTGTTACAAGTAAGCAAGATAAATTTTGAAGAACCAGAAAAAGCAAGACATAAAATTGCGTTTGATAACTTAACGCCATTATACCCAGACAAACAATTGGTAATGGAAATTGAAACAACAAAGGTAGAAAAAAAGCCAGATCTTACTCCGAGATTAATTGATTTAGTTAGCCCAATTGGAAAAGGTCAAAGATCAATAATTATATCGCCTCCAAAAGCGGGTAAAACTATGATTTTACAAAGCATAGCAAACTCAATAGCTAAAAATTATCCAGAGTGTTATCTTATAGTTCTATTGATAGACGAACGTCCTGAGGAGGTTACAGACATGCAAAGGACTGTAAAAGGCGAAGTAATTAGCTCTACCTTTGATGAGCCAGCACAAAGGCATGTAGCTGTTGCTGAAATGGTTATAGAAAAAGCAAAAAGATTAACTGAACATAAAAAAGATGTTGTAATTTTACTGGACTCGATAACAAGATTAGGCAGAGCATATAATGCTGTAATACCAAGTTCAGGTAAAGTCCTAACTGGAGGTGTGGATGCAAATGCACTTCAGAGACCAAAAAGATTTTTTGGTGCAGCTAGAAATATTGAGGAAGGTGGGTCATTAACTATTATTTCTACAGCTTTGATTGATACTGGAAGTAGAATGGATGAAGTTATTTTTGAAGAATTCAAAGGAACTGGTAATAGCGAAACCGTTTTGGATAGGAAAATTGCTGATAAAAGAATTTACCCTGCAATTGATATAACAAAATCTGGAACAAGAAGAGAAGAACTCTTATTTGATAAAAATGATTTGCAGAAAATGAATGTATTGAGAAGAATAATTGCTCCAATGGGAACTATGGATGCAATAGAATTTATTAACTCTAAATTAAAAGATACAAAAAATAATGCAGAATTTTTTAATTCTATGAATAAACCAGCTTAGCTCTAAAGATATCCTAACTCTACCATCTCTTTTCCAAAACTTTTCTCTATATCCTTTTGTATTTTTTCATTTATAAGGATTTTCCAGTTATTTTTTGGACCAAGAAAAAAAAATTTTTGATTATCAATTGCTTCAACGAAACCATTCCTCTCTTCTTGTTTTTTCAATTTTTCAAAACCGCAATTTATAACCGCACTTTCTATTTTTTCCTCTGCAAATTTTTGATTGGAAATTCTTTCTATAAATTTCGAAATTTTAATAAATTCCTCTAGGGGATTTTCTAATAGCTTTTCGTATTTAATTAGAAGATAATTTTTTTTCATTTTTTTCCAAGAATTATAATGATTTGACCAAGAAGAAATAATTGTAGGCAAATGAATATCAGTCGTTTCCCCTTTTGACCCAATTGATTGTTTTTCATCTTTTAAAAAATCTAAAGCATCTTCATAATTTTTTTTTTTAAAATGATTTTTTAAAGATGTAATAACATTTCTTGGATCTCTAACGATGTGCAAAACACCAAGTGTATTTTCTTCATTTGTAAAACTTTTTTCACCTAGTTTCCAAAGAGCATTGTGAGTCTTAAAAAATTTAATTTCATTATCAAGGTTAATTAAATTTTGAGCATATAAACAATTATCAGCAAATTCTTTAACATTATCAACATCAATATTTAGTGTATTAAAATCACTTCTTAGAGGAAATAATCTAATATTATTTTTATTTATATCTATTCTATCTTCAGAAAATAGAATCGAATTTAAAAAAATTTTTACCCAAGTATTTCCACTCTTAGGATATGAGGCTAGCCAAACAATCATAATTTAAATATAACCTAATTTTTAATGTAATATAATTTTTTTAAATTAATATCTTATGACCATATTTGCTTTATCTAGCGGACCTGGTATTTCTGGTGTGGCAATAATTAGAATTTCAGGACAAAAGTCATCTGAAGTAATAAAATTACTTACACGAGCAAATCTACCAAAACCACGTGTTGCAACATTAAGAAAAATCCAAAAAATCAACACTTCTGAGCTAATTGATGAAGGTATAATACTATGGTTTCCTGGACCTGAGAGCTACACAGGCGAAGATATGGCTGAAATTCAAGTTCACGGTAGCAAAGCTGTAGTAGACGCCCTACACTCTTCTATTGCCCAAATTGAAAATTGTAGACTAGCAGAACCAGGTGAATTTACTAAACTTGCATTTCAAAATGGAAAAATAAATTTATTAGAAGCAGAAAGTATAGCTGATCTAATTTCATCTGAAACAGAAATTCAAAGACAACAGGCAATTAAAATTATGAATGGTAAGTCAGCAGATCAATTCAATTTTTTAAGAGAAAAACTTTTAAAAATTTTATCTCATGTTGAAGCTAAAATTGATTTCCCCGATGAAGATTTGCCAAACAATATTTTGGATGAAATCAAAAATGATTCAAATGATGTTATTCAAAAAATTGAAAAGATTTTAAATGATCAAAAAGTTGGAGAAAGAATTAGAGAAGGATTTAAGATTGCAATTCTTGGACCTACTAATGCAGGGAAATCTAGTTTAATAAATCATTTATCAAATAGAGATGTTGCAATTGTTTCTGAAATAGCTGGTACCACAAGAGATGTTGTAGAGACACATCTCAGTATAGATGGTTACCCCGTAATAATATCTGATACAGCCGGAATACGAGAGTCTAAAGATGAGATAGAAAAAAAAGGTATTAAATTATCTTTAAATAGAGCCGAAGAAGCTGATTTAAAGCTTGTAGTAGTGGATGCAAAAAGCCTTGATTTTACTAATGTTTTGAAGGGTTTATTAGATGAAAATGCAATTTTAGTTATAAACAAGTCTGACCTTTTAGAAAAAGAAATTGATTCAGAAATAAAAAAAATAAATCATGTTTTAATCTCAATTAAAGATAATAAAAACATTGATGAACTAATTTCAAAAATAAAAAATAATTTAAAAAATAAATTTATAACTAGTGATGATATTTTAATTACTAGAGAAAGACACAGACAACATTTAGAACAATGTTTAGACCATTTGAATAACTTTAATCAAAAAAAAGAAATAGAAGATTTTGATAAAGCAGCAGAAGATTTAAGATTAGCTACTAGACATTTGGGTATGATCGTTGGAAAAGTTGATGTAGAAGAGATATTAGGTAGTATTTTCAACGATTTTTGCATCGGTAAGTAATCCCCTATTTTCTTTGTTTTTTTGATATTTTTTATCCAAAACTATTGATAATTAACGCTTATTTACAAAAAATTAAGCCTGTCTTGTAAATCACGTATTCACATGTAAATTCAACACATGAAAAATGATTTGTCATTTGATGTAGTTGTAATTGGTGGAGGTCATGCAGGATGTGAGGCAGCTGCTGCTTCTGCTCGACTAGGAGTTAACACTGCCCTATTCACCCATAAAATAGAAACTATTGGTGAGATGTCATGTAACCCTGCAATTGGTGGTTTGGGTAAAGGTCATTTAGTTCGTGAAATAGATGCACTCGATGGTGTTATGGGAGTTGTTGCAGACAAATCAGGCATACAATTTAGATTATTAAATAGAAGCAGAGGACCTGCTGTGCGTGGACCAAGAACACAATCAGACAGGGCACTTTATCGTAAATTTATGCAAGAAAAACTTATAAACTATTGTAACTTAAGCATTTTTTCAGATCCTGTAATAAAGTTTATTTTTAATAGAAACACTATAAGTGGTTTTATAACTAAAGAAGGTAAAAAGGTATCATGCAACAAGTTAATACTAACAACAGGAACTTTTTTAAATGGTTTGATACATATAGGTGATGAAAGAACACCAGCAGGTAGGTACGATGAAAAACCTTCAACAGGTTTAAGTGAACAATTAGCAAAATATAATTTTAAAATTGGAAGATTAAAAACTGGAACACCTCCAAGGTTAGATGCAAGAACGATTAATTTTGAAAACCTTGAAGAACAATTTGCAGATGATGATCCTTATTTTTTTTCTTTCTTAACTAAAAAAAATTTAAACAAACAAGTGTCATGTCGAATGACCTATACGAATGAGAAGGTTCATAAAATTATAGAAAAAAATTTATCTAAAAGTGCAATGTACTCAGGCAATATAAAAGGAGTAGGTCCAAGATATTGTCCATCTATAGAAGATAAGATAGTAAAATTTGCAGATAAAGTTCGCCATCAGATTTTCTTAGAGCCAGAAGGGCTTAATGATCACACAATTTACCCAAATGGGATCTCCACATCGCTCCCAGCTGAAGTACAAGAAGAAATATGTAATAATATCAACGGTTTAGATAATGTTACTATTATACGACCAGGATATGCTATAGAATATGACTATATAGATCCACGTGAACTATTCTTGACCCTTGAAACTAAGAAGATTAGCAATCTTTATCTTGCTGGGCAGATTAACGGAACAACAGGATATGAAGAAGCAGCTGCACAAGGTCTTATAGCCGGTATAAATGCAGCTTTATCTGTTAAAAATTCTGAGCCCTTTATCCTTGATAGATCCGATGCCTATATTGGTGTAATGATTGATGATTTAGTTACAAAGGGAGTCGCGGAGCCATACCGTATGTTTACATCAAGAGCAGAATATCGATTAAGTTTGAGAGCAGATAATGCAGACCAAAGATTAACAGCCAAGGGAATAGAAATTGGTTTAATTGGAGAGGAAAGAAAAACTTTATATTTGGATAAATTTGACAAAATTGAAAAAATTAATTTAAAAATGAATAAATCTAGTATTTCACCATCTAAAGCAGAAAAATATGGGATTAAAATAGCGAAAGATGGAATTTTGAGGTCTTCAAATGAGGTGCTAACTCAAAAAGGCGTAAATATGAGTAAAATTAGAGAAATATGGCCTGAAATACCTTATTTTAGTAAAGAAATTGATGAACAAGTAGAAATTAATGCTCATTACAGGGGGTATTTAAAGAAGCAAAAAGCAGATATTTTGGCATTTAAGAGAGATGAGAACTTAATTATTCCCGATAAAATTAATTATGATGGGCTTTCAGGTTTGTCTAATGAGGTTAAAGCTAAATTTAAAGAAATAAAGCCTAAAACTATGGGTCAAGCTTTAAGAATCGATGGAATAACCCCAGCAGCAGTATATATTTTGTTGTCACACGTAAAAAGAAAGTCTATTAAGCATATAGCTTAATGGATCAAGAAATTTTAAATTCTTACTCTAGACTTAATGATCTAAATGTTTCACGTGAAACATTTCTAGACTTTGAAAACTATATATCTCTGATTCTGGAAAAAAATAAAAAAATTAACATAATTGGTCAAAATACAGCATCAAAAAATTCAATAATTGAGCGTCATATTATAGATTCAGCACAAATAATTGATTTTGTTAATTTAAATTGCAATACAACCACAGATTTAGGCTCAGGAGCTGGTTTACCAGGAATTATAGTAGCAATTATACTAAAAAACATGAAAAATAAAATGAATGTGCATCTATATGAAAAAAGCTACCATAAAAGCCATTTTTTGAAAGAAGTTTCAGAAAAATTAAATTTAAATACAAAAGTTTTTCAAAAAAATATTTTTGAGATAAAAAATTTAGAGACAGGAACAATTATGTCGAGAGCATTTAAACCTATGCCTGTTGTTTTAGATTTAGTTTATGCAAATTTTTCTAAATATAAAAATTTAATTTTCTTTATGGGTAAAAATGGAAAAAAAGTTTTTGAAAATTCTAAAAAAAAATGGAATTTGGAATATATAGAAAAGAAAAGTTTAACAAGCAAAGATTCATTTTTGATAAATATCAAAAAAATTAAAAAAAAAAAATAAAAAGAAGTTAAAAAAAATTAAATGCAAATTATTTCAGTCATAAATCAAAAGGGTGGGGTAGGAAAAACTACAACAGTAATAAATCTTTCTGCAGGGCTAACACAACATAATAAAAAAATTTTAGTTATAGACCTAGATCCCCAGGGCAACGCAACTACAGGTCTTGGGTTGTCTAATATGGATAACTCTAGTGATACAATATATGGAGTATTGAATGGAACTAAAGAAATTTATCAAGTAATCAAGAAGACACAGTTTGAAAATCTGGATCTGATATCTTCCAACGTTGATTTATCAGGTCTAGAAGTTGAAACAGCTGATGATATCAATAGAGCATTTATTCTGAAGAGAAAATTAACCGCTTATTTAAACGATTCTAGAGGTAATTATGATTATATTCTGATTGACTGTCCGCCCTCACTTAGTTTGCTAACTGTCATGGCCCTAGTATGCTCTAGCTCACTTCTGGTTCCTCTGCAGACAGAATTTTTTGCTCTTGAGGGTCTAACTCAGCTTATGAAGACAATTGAAAGAATTAAAGTAAGTTTAAACCCGGAATTAAAAATTAGAGGTATACTTTTAACAATGTATGACAAGAGAAATAAGTTATCTTCACAAGTTGAAAAAGAAGCAAGAGATTATTTTAGTGATAAAGTCTATTCAACAGTAATACCAAGAAACGTTAGATTATCAGAAGCACCTTCACATGGAATGCCAGTTTTGATTTATGATAAGTCATGCCCAGGTAGTAAGTCATATTTTAGTTTTACAGATGAGTTTATAAACCAAGAGTCAAAAATAGGAAGTGCTGCTTAATGGATAAAATTAAAAAAGGCCTTGGTAGAGGTTTATCCTCGCTGATAGGTGAAGCAAAGGTAGAAGCTCAAACAAATCAATTGCAAGTTAGTGATATTGTTCCAAATAAATACCAACCAAGAAAAATATTTGATGAATCTAATTTAGAAGATTTAACTAATTCTATCAAAGAACGAGGAATGATACAGCCAATCATTGTTAGAAAGTCAAATAATGATAAATCAAAATTTGAAATAATAGCAGGAGAGAGAAGGTGGCTTGCAGCTCAAAGAGCTGGTTTGCACAATGTTCCTGTGGTCATTACAGAAGCTGACGATTTAAAGTCTTTAGAATTCGCAATTGTAGAAAACGTTCAAAGACATGATCTAAATCCACTTGAAGAAGCTCAAGGTTACAAAAGATTAATCGATGAGTTTTCTTACGACCAACAAAAAGTATCAAAATTTATTGGAAAAAGTAGAAGTCACATTACCAATTCTTTGAGACTTCTAACCCTACCAGATGAAGTATTAAAGTTAATTGAAATGCAAAAATTAACAACAGGTCATGCTAAAATTTTAGTTGGTCTTGATAATGCAAGTTTTGTTGCAAATAAAATTATAGAAAAAAAATTATCAGTAAGGCAAACAGAAAATTTTGTTAAAATTTTTAAAAATAAAAAAAAATCTATTTTAACAAAAGATACAAATATTATTGCACTTGAATTATCTGTATCAAATAAAATTGGCTTAAATGTAAATATACAAAACAACAAAAGAAATAAGGGAAAAATAAGTTTTGAATATAAAGATTTAGATCAATTGAATAAAATTATTGATATAATTAAGTCTAATTATTAGTTTTGATTTTTGTTTGGTCAATTATGAGATCATAAATTATTTTAACAGAAATAAATAAATTTTTTTTTGCAAACAGTTCAATTTCATTTATTTTATAAATTAATAATTTTAAATTTTTTGAATTCCATTTTTTAAGCTGCGTTTCTGTAATAATTTTATCTTTCCAAAATATTGGTGGTTTTGCTAGTGAAATTGTTTTTGATATATTTTTATTAATTTCAAATTCATTACTTAATCTTAATAATTGTTTAACTTTATTTAGAAAAGTTCTCAAAATCAAAATAGAATCTTCATTATTGAAATTATTTTCATTTAAAATATCTAATGTTTTTTTTTCATTTTTAGCCAAACAATTATTAATTAATTCTGAAATGTCATGGTTTTCTGTTAGATTTACTAATTTATTTATTTCATTTGGTAAAATTTGTTTTTTATTTTTTGAGTATAAAGTTAATTTTTCTAACTCATTTTTTAAGAAAAGTCTGTCGCCATTACATTTATTAATTATAGAATTTAAATCATAGTTTGATATTTTGATTTTCATCGTGTTTAACCTAGACTTTGCTAAGTTTAATAAAGTTTCTGATGTATCAGGATAAAAAGGAACACAAATTAAATTTTTATCTTTTTCAAAAAGTGATCTAAGTTTAGATTTTTTTTCAAGGTTTGTAGCATTTAAGATTATTTGTGTATCATGAAGCTTTTCATTATCAATTTTTTCAATTATTTTGTTTGATTTATCAGTTGCTCTTCGGATTATTATTATTTTTTTATTTTCAAATAAGGAACCTGAATATAGATCATTAAAAAAAACATCTTCATTTAGTAAAATATCCTTTTCATCAATGAAATTTTTTTGAATATTGTTAGTAATTTTTTCTATTGTTTCTTCCTTGAACCCTTCATTATTTCCGTAAAATAGAAATAAAGAATTTTTTTCAAAAATTTTTTTATTTAAGTTAAAACTTTTTAAAATCACCTTATTTTTTGTAATTGAAAAATTAATTTGTTTGAAATATTTTTAGCCATATCTCTTTTAACAATATTTTCATAATTTCTTTCCTCAAATAAACTGCTTTCTTTTTTAATATCAAATTTTTCAGTTAAAATAATTGGGTTTGCATTTTCTTTGTTAAGAATTTCAGCAATAACTTCTAACTCCAATCTGTAATTTGTTATTTGACCAGCTGAATTACTTGATAGAATTACTTTACCGAATTTGGATAATAAATTTATTTTAAAATTATTTTCAGATTTACTTTTGTTATAACTATTTATATTTCGAACAATTAATTTATTTATCTCATCATCACCTTGAATTTTATTTATAGTTAAAGACAGATCGTGATTTTTTAAATTTGAATAAAGTGGAGTATACCCACATGAATTAAGAATAATAAACAAAAAGAGAAAAGATAAATATTTTTTTATCATTATTAAATTATAATATTAATTAATTTATCTTTTATAAAAATTTTTTTCTTAATTTTTTCATTAATAAAATATTTTTTAATATTTTCATTTTCATTGAGAATTTCAAATAATTTCTTTTCGTTAACCCCTTTTTCTGTTTCTATTAATCCTCTTTTTTTACCATTTATTTGTATTACAATTTTTACATTTTTTTCGATTAATATTTTTTCATCATATAGCGGCCATTTATTATCTTTTGAGTCGATTTGAGATAACGCTTCCATCGCAAAATGTGGAATGACAGGAATCATACATGTCAAAATTTTTGAATAATTTTCAATAATATAATTTTTTCTATAATTTTTTTTTAGCTCTTTTGTTAAAAGACTATAAATTTCATGCAGGTTAGCTATGACTATGTTGTAATTAAATTTCTCTAAATTGTTTGTTATTTCCTTAATAAATTTATTTGTTAACTTGTCTAAATTATTTTCCTGTTGGTTTGCATGATTAAGTTTGATTTCTTCAAGAACTTTTTGATGCAATGTCCATAATTTTTGAATAAATTTATAAGCCGCCTCAATTCCCTCATCTGACCATTGCACATCTTTTTCAGGTGGGCTGTCAGATAAAATAAATAACCGAACAGAATCTGCTCCAAAGTTTTCTATAATCTTTCCAGGATCTATTGTATTTTTTTTGGATTTTGACATTGACTCTGAGGGCCCTACTTTAATTGGTAGAGCTTCATTACTTTTAAGATATTTTTTTCCATTGATTGTCACAACTTCATCTGGACTAATCCAATTATTTTTTTCATCTTTATATGTTTCGTGACAAACCATACCTTGAGTAAACAAACCTCGAAAAGGTTCATTTATGTTAAGATTTTTATTTTCAAATGATAATGCTCTCATGAAAAATCTGGAGTATAATAGATGGAGTATTGCATGTTCTATTCCACCAATATACTGATCGACTGGCATCCAATATTTTAAATCCTCTAAATCAAACCCATAATCTTTTTTATCAGTAGAGCAAAACCTTAAAAAATACCAAGAAGAGTCAACAAAAGTGTCGAGAGTATCAGTTTCTCTGGTGTATTCTTTTCCATCTATTGCGACAGTTTTCCATTCAATTTCTTTATCTAGAGGATTTCCAGCGTGATCTAGTTTGCTTATTTTTGGAAGTTCAACTGGTAACATTTTTTTTGGAATTTTCTTAGGATTTCCATTTTCATCATAAACTATTGGTATAGGGCATCCCCAATACCTCTGTCTTGAAATACCCCAATCCTTTAATCTAAAGTTTGTTTTTCTTTTCCCAATTTGTTTTTTTTCGAGATAATCTATCGTGTGTGAAATAGATTCCTCTGGACATTTTAAACCATCTAAAAAAGATGAATTAAAAATATATCCTGAACCTGTATAAGCCTCATCTCCAATTTCAAAATTCTCAGTATCTAAATTTGGTTTGACTACTGGTTGTATTTTAAGATTGTATTTTTTTGCAAAATCTAAATCTCTTTGGTCATGTGCTGGACATCCAAAAACTGCACCCAAACCATAGTCCATCAAAACAAAGTTTGCGAAATAAACTGGAACCTTTTCTTTGTTTAAAGGATTGATTGCAAAAAGATCAGTTTTAAATCCAATTTTATTTGCATTTGCAATGGATTCTTCAGTAGTCCCAGTAGAGGAACATTTTTTTTTGAATTCCAAAAATTCTTTATTATTTTCATAAATTTTTGATACAGGATGATCAATTGATAAAGCTAAAAAAGACATTCCAAATAGAGTGTCTGGTCTTGTGGTATAACATTTGATATATTCAACTTTATTTGATGGCTCTATATTAAATTTGATTTCACAACCGTAGGATTTTCCAATCCAATTTTTTTGCATAGTTTTAACTTTATTTGGCCATTGATCTAAATCCTCTAAACTTTCTAATAATTCGTTTGAAAAATTTGTTATTTTAAAAAACCACTGATTAAGTTTTTTTCTTTCAACTTTAGCCCCCGATCTCCATCCCTTACCGTCGATTACCTGTTCATTTGCCAAAACAGTTTCATCTATAGGATCCCAGTTAACGTACTGTTCTTTACGGTAAACTAATCCTTTATCAAATAATTCCAAAAAAAATTCTTGTTGATGTCTATAATATTCAGATGAACAAGTTGATATTTCTCTATCCCAATCAATAGAAAGACCTAGCTTTTTTAATTGAGATTTCATGTTTGAAATATTTTCTTCTGTCCATGTTTTAGGATCTAAGTTATTTTGTCTTGCAGCGTTTTCAGCTGGCATTCCAAAAGAATCCCATCCCATAGGATGCAATACATTAAAACCCTGTAAAGCTTTATATCTTGCTAGTACATCACCTATCGTATAGTTCCTTACATGACCCATATGTATCTTTCCAGATGGATAAGGAAACATTTCTAAACAATAAAATTTTTTTTTATTATGATTTACAACAGACTTGAATGAATTGTTTTTCTTCCAAAAATTTTGCCATTTTTTCTCTATCTCTTTGAAATTATATCTTGTGAAATTCACTTTAGATCTATCTTAATTAGTCTACTTTTGGCGCTCTATACGTCTTAGATTTTTTTGACTTTTCTTCTTCAGTTTGTTTTTTATAAATAACAGCTTTTTTCAAAATATTTTTTGTTAATTCATCTTTAATTTTGCCATCAGTTTTTTTAATTGAGCAATTAACAGTTGTTTCACATAATTTGTAAAAAACTTTTACATCTATCGCATCAGATCTTATTTCGTTTGTTAAAAAGCGAACTGAAATTTTTATAAATTCACCATCTTGATTATTTTCCGAGTACCAATCAGTTACGATTATACCACCACTATAGTTTGCAGTTGTAAGAGGCATAAAATCTAAGATATCTAAAGATGCTCTCCACAATTCATTTGAAGTTGCAAAGTCATAATTTGTAGATGTGCTTCCTTTAAAGGTATCATCAAATCTAAATCCTTTTCCTTCTTCTAGATTTTTTTTAACTCTTTCTCTAGGGTCAGGTGACACTTTCCTTGCATCCGCTCCTTTTAAGAAACCGTTTCCACAAGAAGTGATTAAAATAGATAAAGCAATAAAAGACGATATTTTTAATAATTTTTTTAACATTTAAGAAATTTACTAATTTTAGGTAAGCTTATATAAGAAAAATATTAATATTTTAGTTAAAAAAAGACATTAGTCTGCTCTTATGTTGTAAAAATGTCACAAATAGCTAAATTTTTTTATAAAAATCATTATTTTTAAAAAAAAAGCATCATCAAATGTTAAAAGTTCAGCGTTTATTATTAATAATATAACAATCAATAAAGGAGTAATTAATATGAACAACATTAAAAAAATAGGTCTTTCAGCTTTAGCTGGATCTATGGTAGCAATGTCTGCTCAAGCTGGTGATATGTCAGTTACAGGTGTTGCCACTATGTCTATGACTAAAGGTAGTGAGACTGGAAAAACTACTTACTCAATGAACAACCACGTAAACTTCAGTGGTACAACTGAGTTAGATAATGGTTTAACAATAACTTACGCTATGGAGTTAGATGCCGACGAAGGTGATGCTGGAAACGGTGTTGACAACCCAAGTATTACAATCGCTACTGATGGCATGGGAACTTTAGTGTTCGCTGGTGAAGGTGGATCATCTTCAATGAGCGCAATGGATGATAAAACTCCAAACGCTTACGAAGAAGCATTTGATGGTCTAGGTACATCAGCTGTAGTAATTAATGGTCACTCTGCAAATAATATGTTCACTTACACGTCTGAGAATTTTGGCGGTGCAGTGGCAACTGTTGCATTTGTACCAGCTGAAGACACAGCTGCTGGAGCTAACAATAGCACTTACATGGACTTTGGTGTAACTTATACTCCAGACATGGTTGAGGGTTTAACGCTTGGTTATGCAATGGGTACAACAGAAGCAACTGTTGACAGTGAAGTAGATGAATCAACAATGTATGCTACTTATGCAGTAGGTGGTTTAACAGTTGGTTACCAAGTATCTGATTATGATGCAACTACAGCTGCAAACTCTGATGAGTCTGTTGCAATTGGTATATCATATGCAGTAACAGAAGATTTCTCAGTGTCTTACAACGAACACACTGTTGACATCGGTGACTCTTCATCAGACCAAGAAGCTGAAGGTATTTCTGCATCATACACTATGGGCGGAATCACTATCGCAGGTCACTCTAACGAGATGAAAAATGTGAAAGGTACAGCTGGTACTAATGACGAAGGTTACGAAATTAATGTTAGCTTTGCATTCTAATTTAGCTTAATTAATTTTAATCATTTAGGCCCCTCTTATGAGGGGCCTTTTTTTTAAAATAACTTATCCCAGCAAAACCTTTTATATTTAATAGTTTTAATTTTTTAATATTTTTTTCTTCAATACCACCCAAAGCTATAAAATTTAAATTTTTATTATTAATTAATAATTTAAACCTATTAATACCTAAGTAGTTTTTATTTTTTTTGTATATAGACGATAAGAAAAGATTATTAACTTTTTGTTTTTTTTTGATATTGATTTCTCTTAAGTTATGAACAGAACCTACGAGTTCAAATTTATTTTTATATGAATAAGATAAATGATGAAAATTATTATTAAAAGACGGTAAATAAGCACCGTCTAAATCCAGTTTTAATGCTAACTTAACATTATTTGAGAGAATGAATTTATAACCATGAAATTTGATAAAATTTTTTATCCTTATTATTTCTTTAATATTAAATTTATTTTTGTAATTTCTATAGATAAAAGTTGTACTTTTATGTTGGCATTTAATTAAATTTGGTTGAAAACTGTCAATAAAACAATATTTTTTTAAGAAAAATTTATGCATCAATCAGTTAAAAATTTAATTAAAATTAAAGATGAAATTAACACTAAATTAAACCAAATAAAAAAAAATAAATCTCCGAATATTGTTGCAGTTTCTAAAACTTTTCCAATTGATAAAATATTACCTTTAGTGGAGTACGGGCATAGACATTTTGGTGAAAATAAAGTTCAAGAAGCATTGGAAAAATGGGAAAAAATAAAACTAGAAAACGAAAACATTAACCTTCATTTAATCGGTGGACTTCAAAGTAATAAAGTAAAAACAGCAGTTAGAATATTTGATTACATACATTCAGTAGATACAGAAAAACTTGCAACAAAAATTTCAAATGAGTCAAAAAAAATAAATAAAAAAATTAAAATTTTTATTCAAGTTAATTTAGGAAAAGAGGTACAAAAATCAGGCATTAATGTTGAGCAGTTAGATAAGTTTTATATTTATTGTAAAAATCTTGATTTAGATGTTATGGGCTTAATGTGTATACCTCCTGTAAATCAGAACCCAGAAAAGTATTTTCAACAAATGCAATATTATAATAATAAACTAAACTTAAAAGAATTGAGTATGGGAATGTCTTCAGATTATTTAATAGCAATCAAATATTCATCAACTTTTTTAAGAATTGGTTCAAGTATTTTTGGAAAAAGAACTTAACTAATTAATATTTTAGTTTTTTTGGTAATCAATTTTAACAAAATTAAGAAATCTTTCTTTTTTAAAGCAACACACCCTGCAGTAGGTTTGTAGTTATTTGTTAAATGCATAAAGATACAACTACCTTTAAAATTTTTAACTTTTTTATAATTATATTTAATTAAAATTAACATGTCGTATTTATGATCATTTCTATATAGTTTTTCATGTCTAATTTTATTGTTAATATTTATTAATTTATTATAAAATCTTGGAAATCTTGTATCATTACTCCACCCCATATTTTTATTAATTTTAATCGATTTAATCTTAGTTACAGGTTTTTTAACTCGGTCAGCTCTATAATATAAGCAACCTATAGAATATAATCCTTTTGGTGTTTTATAATCACCCTCTATTTTTCTTTTCGACGTTCCATTTTTTCCAATACAACATTTCAATCTAAAATCATCTATCTGAAGTTCATGTTTATTTTTTATAAAAATTGTCATAATCTTAAGACTAATGAATAAACAAAATTTAGCAATTTATTCAAGTTTAACCTTATTTAATATACTTAAAGAATTAGAGGATAATCTAAATATAACTATTGTTTTTATTTCAAATGAAAAAGAATTAAAAAAAAAAATATCTGAAAGTATTTTAATTATTACATCAGAAAAAAAATTAAATATCGAAAATATTTTAAAAATATCTCTTCCAATTAAAATTACTAAATTAATCGAAAAAATTAATGTTGAAACAATAAGAATAAAAGCAAAAATTCAATCTAATGTAGCGATTGGTAACTATAACCTTGATTTAAATGGAAGGTTATTAAAACTTAAATCAGATGTATTAGATTTAACTGAAAAGGAGACAAAAATAATAAATTTTTTGAACAACTCAGATATCCCAGTTAACATAAAAAAACTTCAAACAGAAGTATGGGGTTATAACGAGCAATTAGACACCCATACTGTTGAAACTCATATTCACAGACTCAGAAAAAAATTAATAGATAAATTCGGAAAGAATAATCTCATATTTAGCGAGAAAAATGGATATTATTTAAATAAGCTATCTTAAAATATCTATATTAAAACTTATTATTACTCTGTCATCATCTGACTTATTTTCTTCAACTGAGTGTGGCAAGTAAGCTGGAAAAATTAACAGATCACCTTCCTCAATTTTTATCGTTGCCATTTTTGCATTTAATTCATTTGCTTGTTCAGATTTAGGAAAAAAATTACGATTAATTATATTGGGATTTGAAGCTTTAAAATTTCCACAATTTTTTGGCGCTTTCACATAGTATGCTGCACTTAAATAGTTATTGGAATGTGAATGCTCGACATTAAAATTTCCTCTTTTATTAATAATAGACCACATAGATGTAAATTTGATTTTTTCAGAATTGTAAACCCATTTATAATTTTCAAATACATTTTTAATATATATATTTATGTGATTTAAAAATTTTTTTGGAACACCATGCTGATCATTTAAATCAAAAGTTTTAGAATGCCATCCATTAACATTTGATTTTTTTACACCTAATTTATCTTTTTCAAATTCTTTATAAATAAATTCTAATAATTCTTTGTTTATTTTCTCAAAGTTATCAATTTTATATTTAAAAACTGGTTGAGGAAATAATTTTAGTATTTGTTCATTCTTTGACATGAGTTTATTTAATTTAAAATAATTCTTGCTCCAACTTGTTGTATAACTTTTGAGGAAAGTTTGGTTCCATACGCTAAAGATTCTTGTAATGTTAAATTATTTATTACTCCATGTAAATATCCGGCGGCAAATAGATCACCAGCTCCAGTAAGATCTGTTATCTCTAAATTTTTCTCTGCTGAACACTCAAAAACTTGTTCATTTTTTATTGAAACAGCTCCTTTTGCGCCTCTTGTTATCACTATATTATTATTTAGTTTTTTGCAAAATGAAATGACTTCATTAAAAGAATTTGTCTTTGTAAGAGCAAAAATTTCTTGTTCATTTGCAAAAACTATATCTAGTTTATTTTTTACTAGATAAAGAAAATCAGATTTGTGTCTTTCAACACAAAATATATCAGATAATGACATAGCCACTTTATTTGCATTATTTATAGCTTTATCAAATGCTTTTTTGGGTTCTCCTTCATCCCATAAGTAACCTTCCAGAAATATCATCTCACTTTTTTTTATTACATCAGCATCAACATCTTTTTCATTAATTTTTCCTGCTATTCCTAAGAAAGTACACATTGTTCTTTCTGAATCTGGTGTTACTAATATTAAACAGGTCCCAGTTGGTAATTCTTCTTTTTTTTTAGAATAGAAATATTCTACATTTTCATTTTTTAATCCTTTTTCATAATTTCTACCAAATTCATCATCTGAAATTTTACCTATAAAACCAACTTGATTATCAAGCTGCGATATACCAACCACAGAGTTAGCAACTGAACCACCAGAAACTGTTTTTTCAATTTTAAGATTTTTTAATAAACTTTTGAATTCGTTCTCATCAAAAAATAACTTCATTGTACTTTTTGTGAGATTATTTTGCTCTATAAAACTGTCATCTACTTTACAAATGACATCTATTATTGCATTTCCAATTCCTAAAATTTTCATGTTAAGCTTTTTTTGTAATAACAGGTTTTTTTCTATTTGGATAGCAAGTAGTACATATTTTGCAGCTTAATCCATAACATTCTCTCGCTTTGCAATATTCTCTACCATAAAAAATTATTTGGAGATGAAGTTTGGACCAGGTTTTTTTTGGAAAAATTCTTTTCAAATCCTTTTCTGTTTGAATAACATTTTTTCCGTTTGTTAAACCCCATCTTTGAGCAAGTCTATGAATATGAGTATCAACTGCAAAAGCTGGATACCCAAAACCTTGGGACATTACCACGCTTGCTGTTTTATGACCTACACCAGGTAGTTTTTCGAGTTCTTCAAAAGTTTTAGGTACTTTACCTTTATGCTTTTCCAGCACTTGTTTTGACATTAAGTAAATACTTTTGGCTTTAATCCTAAAAATCCCAATTTTTTTTATTAATTTTTCAATTTTACTTCTACCTAATTTTACAAAATGCTCAGGCTTATAGTATTTTGGATATATATCTTTAGTTACATTATTAACATTTACATCAGTACATTGAGCAGATAGCAGCACAGAAATTAATAATGTAAATACATTTTTACTTTTTAAGGGAACAGGAGCTTTAGGATAAATTTTATTTAAAATCTTGATAATTATTTTTGCTTTTTGTTTTTCATTCATTACGAAAAGTTAAGCAAATCTCTCATTGAATATAATCCTGGTTTTTTTTTCATTAACCATTTTGATGCTGTTAAAGCTCCATCGGAGTAAAGTGCTCTATCAAAAGCCTCATGGTTTAAAGTAATTATTTCTTTTCCACTTGAAAATTTTACTTCATGTTCACCAATAATTTCACCTCTTCTAATTGAGTTAAAATTAATTTTTTTTCCGTAAGGAAAAGATTTTTTATTTAAGAATTTTTTACCAATTAAATTATATAAATTTTTATTTTTTCCATCCGCTATTCCTTTACCTAGCATTAAAGCAGTACCGGATGGGTAGTCTTTTTTATGTTTGTGGTGTACTTCAAATATTTTACTTAAGTATTCATCATTAAGTGATTTTGAGGCAATCTCAGTTAAATACATCAATAAATTTACACCTAAGCTCATATTACCAGCTTTTAAAATTGGTATTTTTTTTGAATATTTTTTAATTTGATTTTCTTGAGCTCTAGTAAATCCAGTTGTACCAATTACTACTTTTGTTTTTAATTTTGATGCTATTTTTAATATTTCAAGGGTGCACTCAGGAACAGTAAAATCAATAATCACATCAGTTTTTTTAAAGGCTTTATCAGAATTTAGTTCAGGTTTAATTCCATTAAATTTTTTATTTACCAATCTATTTTCTGTAAGTGTAACTAATTTGAAATTTTTATTTTTTTTAGAGGACTTGATGAGCTGTTTACCCATTCTTCCCATACATCCCGAAATAGCTAAATTAATTTTTTTCATTAAGTGATAAAATATAGAAGTATCATAAGAACAATTACAATGACACCCCAAATACTTAAATTTTTAACAAATACTTTTTTATTAAAGTTTGATTTTATAAAATTAGGTAAAATTAGAATTAGAATTAATATTAGTGCTATTGATGGAATTATTTCTTCTAATCCCATAATTTAATTTTTCCAAAAATCCTTTGCTTTTTGAAAAAACTTTTTAATACTTGGATTTGACTTATCGTTTTCTATTTCCCTAAATTGTTCAAGTAACTCTTTCTGTTTTTTATTTAAATATACTGGCACTTCTGTTTTTACTTGAACATATAAATCACCAAAATCACCTCTTCTCATAAATGGCATTCCTTTGCCTTTCAATCTAAATTGTTTACCATTTTGGGTTCCATCTGGAATTTTTATTTTTGCTCTTCCGCCATCAATTGTTGGTATTTCAATCGTAGTTCCAAGGGCCGCATCAGCAAGAGATAGGGGAAACTCAAAAAATAGGTTTTCATCCGATCTTTTAAATAGTTCATGAGAATGAACATTTATAAATAAATATAAATCACCTGTAGCACCACCTCTGCTACCAGCTTCACCTTTTCCGGCAAGTCTTATTCTAGTACCATCATCTACTCCTTTAGGAATAGTTACAGATATTTTTTTGGATGTTTGTTTTTTGCCCTGACCATTACAATCATTGCATGGATTAGTTATTTCTTCACCATTACCATTACATTGTGGACAAGTTTGTTGAACAGTAAAGAAACCCTGGTTAGATCTTATTCTTCCATTTCCTCCACAATAAGAACACCTATCTGGAGAATAACCTGGTTCTGAACCATTACCTTTGCAAGTTCCACACTGTTCAGTAGTTGCAAATTTTATGTCTTGTTTTTTCCCGTGATAAGCTTCTTCTAATGAAATAGATAAGTCATATCTTAAATCTGATCCTCTATTATTTGATCTTCTATTTCTTGATCTTCCACTGCCTCCAAAATCTCCAAAGAAATCTTCAAAAATATCTGAAAAATCAGCTCCACTAAAACCACCAAAACCACCACCAGGTCTACCACCACCATTTTCAAAAGCAGCATGTCCAAAGTTATCGTAGTTTTGTTTTTTTTCTTTGTCTGAAAGTATTCCGTAAGCTTCACTAGCTTCTTTAAATTTTTCCTCTGCTTTTGAATCACCTGGATTTTTATCTGGATGATATTTAACTGCTAGTTTTCTATACGCAGATTTTAGTTCGTCAGGACTTGCGCTCTTGTTAACGCCCAGGACATCATAATAGTCTCTTTTAGCCATCAAATTACCCCAGACAATTAAATGTCAGTTTATGCGCTTTTTTCTTTATTTTCGTCTTTTACTTCTTCGAAATCAGCATCAACAACATTCTCGTCTTTTTTACTTGTACTATCTCCACCATCATCTTTTCCTGATTCTGGTTTAGCACTTTGTTGTGATTTGTAGATTGCTTCTCCAAGTTTCATTGAAGCTTGAACTAAAGCTTCAGTTTTTTTCTTGATATCTTCAATATCTTCACCCTTTAGAGCTTCTTTTACAGCAGATGATGCATCTTCAATTGCTTTTTTCTCTGCATCTGAAATTTTTGATCCATGCTCTTTTAAGTTTTTCTCCGTTGAATGAATCAAAGTGTCTGCTTGGTTTCTAACATCAACCGACTCTCTTTTCTTTTTATCAGCTTCTTTATTGGCTTCAGCATCTTTGACCATTTTTTCAATTTCTTCATCACTTAATCCACCAGAAGCTTGAATTTGTATCTTCTGCTCTTTACCTGTTCCCTTGTCTTTTGCCGAAACATTTACGATACCGTTGGCGTCAATATCAAATGTAACTTCAATTTGAGGAACTCCTCTTGGAGCTGGCGCAATACCTACTAATTCAAAATTACCTAATAACTTGTTATCAGAAGCCATCTCTCTTTCACCTTGTAAAACTCTAATAGAAACAGCTGGCTGATTATCTTCAGCTGTTGAGAAAACTTGGCTTTTTTTAGTTGGAATTGTCGTATTTTTATCAATTAGTTTTGTAGAAACACCACCAAGCGTTTCAATACCTAATGATAACGGTGTAACGTCTAATAAAAGAACGTCTTTAACGTCTCCTTGCAACACTCCTGCTTGAATAGCAGCACCCATTGCAACTACTTCATCAGGGTTTACACTCTTATTAGGGTCTTTTCCAAAAAAGTTTTTAACTTCTGCTATAACTTTTGGCATTCTAGTCATACCACCGACCATAACCACTTCATCTATCTCATTTGCGGTGATTCCTGCGTCTTTTAAAGCAGTCTGACATGGAGGCATTGTTCTAGCAATTAAGTCTTCAACTAAAGCCTCAAGTTTTGCTCTAGTCATCTTTAAATTAATGTGTTTCGGACCTGTTTTGTCTGCAGTTATAAATGGTAAATTTATGTCTGTTTGTTCTGCAGATGATAATTCTATTTTTGCTTTTTCAGCTGCTTCTTTTAATCTTTGCAAAGCAAGTTTATCTGATTTAAGGTCAATACCATTATCTTTCTTAAATTCAGAAATTAAATAATCAACTATAGCATTATCAAAATCTTCACCACCTAAAAAAGTATCACCATTAGTTGATTTAACTTCAAATACACCGTCACCTAACTCAAGTATAGAAACATCAAATGTTCCTCCACCTAGATCGTATACAGCAATTTTTTTATTTTGTTTTTTATCTAAACCATAAGCAAGTGATGCAGCAGTTGGTTCATTTATAATTCTTAAAACTTCAAGTCCTGCAATTTTACCTGCATCTTTTGTTGCTTGTCTTTGTGCATCGTTAAAATATGCTGGCACTGTAATTACGGCTTTTGTTACTTCTGATCCTAAATATTTTTCAGCTGTCTCCTTCATCTTTTGTAATATAAAAGCAGAGATTTGTGAGGGAGAATACTTTTCTCCTTTAGCTTCAATCCAGGCATCTCCTTTTTCAGAGTTAACTATTTTAAATGGTGCAGCTTCAACATCTTTTTTTACCGTTGGATCATCAAAATTTCTTCCAATTAATCTTTTAACTGCAAAAATTGTATTTTCAGGATTTGTTACCGCTTGTCTTTTAGCAGGTTGACCTATTAATTTTTCATTTTCATCAGTAAATGCAACTACTGAAGGTGTAGTTCTTGCTCCTTCTGCATTTTCTAAAACCTTAGCTTGTGTTCCTTCCATTACCGCAACACAAGAGTTGGTTGTTCCTAAGTCTATTCCAATTATTTTGCTCATAATATTATTGTCTCTCTTTCGTCATATAGGGTTTAAATTTGAAACTACAAGTTGATCTCATTATTATTTATCTCCTGAATTTTCCTGATTTTGTTCAGTTTTTTCCTCTTTGTTGGTAATTTTTTTTGAGACACCGACTAATGAAGGTCTTAAAAGTCTATCTTTAATAGTAAAGCCTTTTTGAATTTCTTGAACAATTGTTCCAGCTTCTCTAGTGTCATCTTCAATCTCCATCATTGCTTGATGAAAGTTAGGATCTAGTTTTTTGTTAATACAATCAATTGGTTTAATATTGTTCTTTTCAAAAATAGAAATTAAATCTTTCTTTATTATTTCTAAATGCTCCAGTATCTTGTTTAAAGCTTCTGTTTCTTTTAACTTGTCATCGCTTTCTAAAACATGTTTAGAACGATCCAAGTTATCAATTAAATTTAATGCTTCTTTAGCAAAGCTAGAACCTCCATACTCAAATGCATCATCTTTTTCTTTTTCAAACCTTCTTCTTTGATTTTCCATTTCAGCAAAAGTTCGTGCCAGTTTATCTTCTAGTTCAGCAATTTTTTCCTCTGGAGTTGGTTCTTTAATCTCTTCTTTGGTTTCCTGAGGTGTTTCTTGTTTATTTTCACCTGCCGACTTTTCCTCAGGTTTTTCTGTTTCTTTTTTTAAATTCTTATTCTCGTCATCTGGAGTATTGTTTTGGTTTTCTTCTTTTTCCATAAGCCCATATATGGTAAGGAATTTAATTATTTCTAGATGTCTAAGCAAAAAATTAAACAATTACTCATTGGTACTAACAATAAGGGTAAATTAAGAGAAATTAGGAGTTTATTACCAAATTTTATCAAAATTTACTCTACTTCTAATTTCAAACTTAAAAGTCCTGTTGAAAATGGAAAAACTTTTGAGGAAAATTCCTTAATTAAATCAAAATATTTCTCTAAAAAGACTGGTCTGATATGTTTGGCTGATGACTCTGGTTTGGAGATAGATAATCTAGATAAAAGACCTGGAATTTATTCTGCAAGATGGGGAGGAAAATCTGGGGATTTTAATAAAGCTATTAAAAAAGTATTTAGAGAGTTAGATAAAAAAGATAAGAATTGGAAAAATAAAAAAATTAAAGCAAGATTTGTTTGTGCCCTATCAATCTCTTATTTAAATAAAAAAATTGCTTGTGTAGTAGGCAAAGTTGAGGGTCGAATATCAAATGAGCCAAAGGGGAAAAATGGATTTGGTTATGATCCAATTTTTATTCCACTAAAAAAATCTAAAACATTTGGTGAAATGAAACCATCTCAAAAATACAAAATGGACCATCGCTATCAAGCTTTCAAAAAGCTTAAAAGATTTCTGTAAGTTTTTTATTTTCTATTTTATAAAAATTTAATCTGTGATTAATTTTGTTATCTTTGATATCAAAAATTCCTATCTTTCCCTTAAATGAATTTTTTTTCTTAAATAATTTATCCATTTTTGAAAGATCTGATTTTAATGAAAGATAATATACTAAACCAACCAAATCATAACTTAACAGTGAGAGATGGGATGGGTTTTGATTAAAAGCATTAAAATATTTGATTTTATAATCATCAAAATTTCCTTTATTAATTGATGGATAATAAATTGGTTGAATATTTGTCTCTTCCATTAAACTTTCATCAAACCATTGGTTAAGGGTTATAAAGTATTTATTTTTTGGAGACACATCAGTGTAGAGTAAAGAAGTTGCAACACTTTTAAGACTTTCATCAAAATCAGATATAACAACTGCATCAAAATTTACACTTCCAATCGTGTATCTTTTTTCCAAGCTTTTAATTTTTCTTTCTTTATTTGGTTCATTTGATTCTTGAATTCTTTTTATTTCATCCGCTAGATTTTGTTTTCTAATTTTGTATTTAGTTATTTCCTCAATTTGTTTTGTAAGTTTTGTTGGTTCAGTATTATATTCAAAATTTTTAAAAACTTTTATTTTAGAATTTTTAACACCATCTTTGACTTCAAACTCAAAATTTTGAATTGGAGTTAAAAAAAGAGTTTTTTGTAAATCATTATTATCTAAAAATTTTTTTATAGTATTAAACTGTGATGTGGAATTTATTCCAGCAGAAATAACATTTTCAGGTAAATCTAAAGTTTTATTTGTTAATGATAAAAAAGTTAAATCTTTCATCTCATCTAAATAAGTTAAACTTTCATGGAATATTGGTCCAATAACAATTTTTATTCCCATTTGTTTTAATTCAAAAGCAGACTTAAGAGTTTGGTTAGCCCTTGTTGCAGTATCTTTTGGATAAATTTCAATTAAATCATTATTAATATCTTTGACAGCTAAACTTACAGCCTTAATAATAGATGATCCCAGATCCTTATTTTCTCCAGTCATTGGAACTAACAGTCCAATTTTTATTTTTTCATTGGCATTAACTAAATTTAAGAAGTTTAAGAATAAGAGAAGTAAGGAAATAGAAATAATTTTGATAATCTTTTTCATTTTGATGTTATTATATAGTTTTTAAGCTGAATTATGATCACAAAACCACAATTTAAATCAAATGATTATAAAAATGGGCTTTATTTAGTAGCAACACCAATAGGTAATTTAAAAGATATATCATTTAGATCACTAGAGGTTCTGGAAAAATCAGATTATATACTTTGTGAGGATACTCGTGTTTCTAAAAATTTATTAGACAAGTATAAAATTAAATCAAAATTGATTTCAAATCATAAATTCAATGAAAAAAAAAATACATTACAGATAATTGAATATTTAAAATCAGGTAAATTAATTTCGCTTATATCAGATGCAGGAACTCCAAGTATCTCTGATCCAGGTTTAGTTTTAGTAAATGAATGTATAAAAAATAATCTTAATATATTTTCAATACCTGGACCGTCAGCAGTTACAACTGCTGTTGCAGCGAGTGGGTTTTCGGATAAGTTTTTATTTTATGGTTTTTTACCAGAAAAAAAAAATCAAATTGAAGATGAATTAAAAAAATTATCAAATTTTAATTACAGTTTAGTTTTTTTTTCATCATCAAAAAAAATTAATAAACTTATACCTGCATTTAAAAAATTTTTTAATGGGAGAAAAATAGTCTTCTGTAGAGAGCTGTCTAAATTGTATGAAGAGTATATTAGAAAAAATATTGATGAATTGGAATTATTTAACAATGAATTAAAAGGCGAATTAACAATAGTTATTTCTGAAAAAAAAGAAGAAAAAGCCTCCCAAAAGCTAAGTGAATCAGATATTAATTTGATTAAGAAAATGATTAACAAATTAACCACAAAAGAAATTACAGATTTAATATGTAGTAATAAAAATATTCCCAAAAAAGTGGTTTATAGTTTTTGCTTAAAATTAAAAAATGAAACTTAAAATTTTAATAATTATTTTTTTATCGATTATTTTGTCAGGTTGCGTGCCAGGAGTTAGCTCAACTGGTTTATTTGGGACAGGAGTATCAGTAGCAATTGACCCAAGAACTGTCGGAACACAAATAGACGACTCTATTATGCAAAAAACAATTTCAAGTAAAATACTTGCTATGGATAAAAAACATTTTTTAAAAGTCAAAACTAAAGTTTTGGATGGAAGAATATTTATCACTGGAAAAGTTGATGCACCAGAAGAAAAATTAAAAATTACTAAAATTGCCTGGGAAACAAAAGGCGCTAGATCGGTAAGAAATGATATCAAAATAAAAGAGGAATTTAATTTTAAGCAGTCAGCAAAAGATTTACTTATAACGTCTCAATTAAGAACTGCCTTGATAGTAAATAAAAATATCAAAGCAACAAATTATCAAATAGATACTTATAAAAAGAAAATTTACGTTTATGGAATAGCTTTAACTGATGAAGAAAAAGAAATGGTTATCAGTGAAGCAAAAGAAATTCTTGACGTTGAAGATGTAGTGGCAAGTATTTTGCTACTTGAAGACTTGAGAATTCAAAAAAATTAATCTATTTGATATTATATTCAATTACCTCAGATGAATAAGCTGCAATAGAAGCTAAATTAATAATTTCTGATGTTGAAGACCTAAGAGGAGCAATCTCAATTGGCAAACCAAGTCCAATCAATAAGGGCCCTATAACTTTAGTATCACCTAAAGTTTTCATTAGTTTATATGATATTGCTGCACTATGTTGTCCAGGCATTATCAAGATATTTGCTTTACCTACTATTTTTGCAAAAGGGTACAGTTCTTCATAATCAGGATTTAAAGCAACATCCGGTTGCATATCACCATCAAATTCAAAATTAACTTGTCTATCTTTTAAAATATCTACTGCTGAACGAATGTGTTTTGTTCTACTTGTTAAAGGTTGTCCAAATGTAGAGTGAGAAACAAATGCAATTTTTGGATCAATTCCAAAAAGTCTTACTACTCTAGCTGCTGAAATTGCTATTTCTGCCATTTCTTCTGATGTTGGGTATTCGTGAACGCTTGTATCTGCAATAAAAATTGTTTTTCCTTTATTAACAACCATGTTTAGTCCAAACATTATTTCGCCTTTTCTAACATCTACAACTTGTTTTATTTTTTCAAGAGATGCTCCAAAACGTCTAGTATTTCCTGTTACTGCACCATCTGCATCTCCACAAGCAACCATACTTGTAGCCCAAATAACTCTATCGTTTCTAACCATTCGATCGCAATCTCGTTCTAATAAGCCTTGTTCCCTTTGAAGCTTTTTGAACAAATGATTTACGTATTTTTTTCTTTTTCCCTCATCTTTTGAATTGGTAATTTCAATATCAAAATTTTCGCTGTATCCGATATTTTTAATCTGCTCTTTAATTTTACTTTCTTTACCAACTAAAATTGGAATACCAAGTTTTGAATTTTTAAATGCTATTGCAGCTTTTAAAGTATTTTCATCTTCCCCATCTGCAAAAACAATTCTTTTTTGATTTTTTTTAATGAAAGAATTTATACCCTGCATAATTGTAACTGTTGGATCTAATCTTTGTTTAAGTTGCTCTTTATAGTTTTCAAAATTATCAATTTTTTTTCTAGCAACCCCACTTTCTATTGCTGCCTTAGCTACAGCAGCTGGAATAACACTAATTAATCTTGGATCAAAAGTTGATGGGATAATATAGTCTTTGCCGTAATGAGGTCTTTCTCCTCCCATAGCTGCCACAACTTCATCTGGAACATCTTCTCTAGCAAGTTTTGCTATAGCTTCAGCAGCAGCAACTTTCATTTCCTCATTGATTGTTTTCGATCTTACATCTAGTGCACCTCTAAATATGTAAGGAAATCCGATTAAATTATTTACTTGATTGGGATAATCTGATCTTCCAGTTGCAATAATCGCATCATTTCTTACTTCATTTATTTCCTCTGGTGTAATCTCTGGATCAGGATTTGCACATGCAAATATAATTGGATTTTTAGTCATGCTTTTAACCATATCTTTTTTCAAAACACCTTTAGAAGATAATCCTAAGAATACATCAGCACCTTTAATTGCATCACTTAAAGTTCTTAAATCTGTATTAATTGCAAATCTTGATTTCCATTGATCTATACCTTCCGCTCTTCCTTTATAAATCACACCTTTTCGATCTAGCATTATTACATTTTCAGGTTTTACACCTGAGTTAATAAATAACTCTGTACATGCCTGAGCAGATGCACCAGCACCATTAACAACGACTTTTATATCCTTAATAGATTTTCCACTTATGTCGAGTGCATTAAGCAAAGCAGCGGTTGTGATAATTGCGGTTCCATGTTGATCATCATGAAATACTGGAATATCCAATATTTCTTTGAGCTTTTGTTCAATAATAAAACAATCTGGCGCAGCTATATCTTCTAAATTTATTCCTCCAAAACTTGGAGCAAAGTTTTTAATAGAACTGATAATTTCCTCAGCATCTTTACAGTCTATTTCTAAATCAATCGAATCTATATCTGCAAACCTCTTAAATAGTACCGCCTTTCCTTCCATAACCGGTTTAGAGGCTAATGCACCTAAGTTGCCCAACCCTAAAATTGCAGAACCATTACTAATTACTGCTACTAAATTTCCTTTACTCGTATAATCATAAGCTGCCTCTGGATTCTCACTTATTTTTTTAACTGGGGCAGCAACCCCTGGAGAATAAGCAAGAGCAAGGTCTCTTTTGGTAGTCATGTTCTTTGAAGAAACTATTTCAATCTTGCCAGGTTTTATATCCTTATGAAAATCTAAAGCTTCTTTATCTGTGTAATGATCAATCTTTGTTTTTTTCATTTTTGTTTAATTATCTAAACTTAATTCTATTTGTATTTTTTTTAAAAATTTTTATTAATCTTAATATTTTATCTATATATTCTTACAATAAGCTTACAATTAGTGTAAAATTTAGACTAATATGATTTATGAACTTACTTAAGTCAACAGGCACATTTGGCTTTTATACCATAATCAGCAGATTGCTTGGATACTTTAGAGATATATTACTAGCAGTATTTCTTGGAACAGGTTTGTTAGCAGATGCTTTTTTTGTAGCATTTCGAATTCCAAATACATTTAGAAGATTATTCTCAGAAGGAACTTTCAATGCAGCCTTTGTACCTAGTTATACCTCTGAAATGAACAAAGGAAAAAAATCTGCAAACGATTTTGCAAATAATATTTTTAATTTTTTATTTTTAGGTCTCTTGATTTTAACAATTGTAGTTCAGATTTTTATGCCTGGATTTGTATTAATTATTGCCCCAGGTTTTATAGATGATCTAGAAAAAATGGATTTAGCTATCAGTTTAACAAGGATTACTTTTCCTTTTTTATTATTTATTAGTTTAGCATCTTTTTTTTCTGCAATATTAAATTCTTATAATAAATTTGCTGCAGCTTCAGCAGCACCAATTCTATTAAATGTTATTTTAATTATTGTTTTATTATTTTCAAAAGCTTTAGGAGATGAGCTTGTTTACTATTTATCTTATGGTGTATCTTTAGCGGGATTATTACAGTTAATTTTTTTAAATTATTTTGTTAAAAGATTTTTTTCATTTAAATTTAATTTTAAGATAGCAAGTGATGAAAAGGTAAAGTTTTTTTTTAGAAAACTACTACCGAGCATTTTTTCATCTGGCGTAACGCAAATTAATATTCTGGTTGGAACTATTATTGCTTCTTTTCAAGCTAGCGCAGTTTCCTATCTTTATTACGCAGACAGAATTTATCAAATTAATCTAGCGATAGCTGGCATTGCTATTGGAGTTGTGATTCTGCCACAACTTTCTAGGTTTATAGACTCTAAAAATGAAGAAAAAATTTCTCTTATTCAAAACAAAGCTTTAGAGCTTAGTTTATTTTTAAGTATTCCAGCAACAATAGCTTTAGTGATAGGTTCAGAGGAGATAATTTCAGCGTTGTTTGGTTATGGTAATTTTAACAAAGAATCTGTTAATAATTCAAGTCTTGCTTTATTTTATTTCGCTTTAGGTTTGCCCGCTTTTGCTTTGATAAAAATTTTTTCAAGTTTTTTATTTGCTAATCATAATACAAAAACACCATTTTATATTTCGTTAATTTCAGTCCTTTTAAATATTTTGATTAGTATTTATTATTTTAACAAAATAGGTTTTATTATAATTCCAATCGCAACTTCAATCTCATCATGGTTTAATGCAGTAGTACTCTTTATATATTTAAAAAACAAAAGTTTGTTTTATTTTAAAAATAACTTTTTTTTAAATTTCTTTAAAATAATTTTTGCATCAATTTTGATGGGATTATTCTTTAATTTTCTATTAAATTTTTTTGAAAATCAACTTTCGTTTTATTATGGCTTTAAATCAATTTATTTAATCTTAAGCGTATTATTTTCACTATTCTTTTACATTTTTATTTGTTATTTCATCAAAGCTTTTAAAATTAGCGATATTAAATTAAACTATTAAGAATATGGGTAAAAAAATATTTTCTGGTGTTCAGCCAACAGGCAATCTTCATTTGGGCAATTATTTAGGTGCAATCAAAAACTTTGTAGACCTTAATAATGAGGTTAATAATGATTGTATTTTCTGTGTGGTTGATCTGCACGCAATTACAGTTAAACAAGACCCAAAAGAGCTAAAAAATAATATACGAGAGACTGTAGCTACTTTTATAGCGAGTGGAATTGATCCTAAAAAAAGCATTATTTTTAATCAATCTGGTGTAGCAGCTCATTCAGAGGGAGCTTGGATTTTGAGCTGTGTTGCTCGAATGGGTTGGTTAAATAGAATGACACAATTCAAGGAAAAAGCAGGTAAAGATAAAGAAAAAGCAAGCGTTGGACTATATTCATATCCTGTTTTAATGGCAGCGGATATTCTTTTGTACGATGCGACTCATGTCCCTGTTGGTGATGATCAAAAACAACATCTTGAGTTGTGTAGAGATATTGCTCAAAAGTTTAATAACGATTTTGATCAAGATAATTTTTTGCAAGTACCTGAACCTTTAATTCAAAAAGAATTTTCTAGAATTATGAGTTTAAAAGATGGATCAAAAAAGATGAGTAAATCTGAATTATCAGATTTAAGCAGAATTAATTTAACAGATGACAGAGACGCAATTGTAAATAAAATAAAAAAAGCAAAAACTGATCCGTTACCAATGCCAAGTAGTGTTGAAGAATTAAATGAGAGGTTAGAGGCAAGAAACCTTCTTGGTATATATTCTAGTTTAAATAATTCAACTTTACAAAATACAGTCGAAAATTTTTCAGGTAAAAATTTTTCTGAATTTAAAAATCAACTTTCTGATTTATTGGTTAAAAAGATTGAACCTATATCTTTAGAAATAAAAAAACTTTTAAATGATCAACCTTATTTAGATAAAATCCTTCTAGAAGGAGTTGAAAAAGCAAACTTAATTGCATCAAAAAAGATAGATAGAATTAAAGAAATACTAGGATTTTAATATTATTTAAATATCAAGTTTAAATTTTAGAAATAAGCTCTATATATATTTACAACATGTTTGTACAAACAGAAATAACGCCAAATCCTAATTCTTTGAAATTTCTTCCTGGGAAGAAAGTATCAAATAGTGGTCCTTACGAAATCACGAATAAAGATCAAATAAATAATGATTTGGTCAGAAATATCTTATCAGTCAACGGGGTTGAGGGTATTTTTTTAGGACAAGATTTTATTTCAGTAAACAAAAATGACCAAATTAAATGGGACGAAATTAAACATATTGTTATTTCATTAATAAACGATTTTTATTTAGACGGTAAAGAATACGTTATTGATGAAAATGAAGAGGAAAAAAATAACAATTTGAGTGAAATTGAGGAAAAAATTGTAAAAATTTTAGATCAAAAAATTAGACCTGCAGTTGCAAGAGATGGTGGTGATATAAAATTTAAAGAATTTAAAGACGGAATAGTAAAAGTACAATTACAAGGAAGTTGTTCAGGCTGTCCAAGTTCAACAATGACTTTAAAGCAAGGGGTACAAAATCTTCTGTGTCACTATCTTCCAGAGGTAAAAGAAGTTGTCGCGATTTAAAACTTTATGAAAAAAAATTTAATTAAATTTCAATTTAGTAAAAATAAAAGTATTAATTCTATTTCTAGATTTATGTTAAGTGGAATTTTTTTAATTTCATTTTTTTATATAACTCCTATGTTTATTAACTTTGCTGAAAAAAATTTTAATCATAAAGAATTTACCAATAATTCTAAAAATCTTTTATTGAAAAAACTTAATACAAACAATTTAATAGAAGAAGATATTACGGGTGAAGTAGATGAGATGGATTTGCTTTATGATATTTTAGAGGAAAATAATTCAGAAATTAATCTTGTAAGGTATACCACCTCAGAAATTAATTCCTTATTTAAAGAAGTAAACTACAGCTTAAAAGATGTGAGGGAAAATAAACTTGTAAAACCTATCGATATAGGACTTCTTCCAAACGAAATAAATGACATCTCTAGTTCAAAGAAAAAAAAGGAGATGTTTATTAAAATAATCCTTCCATTGATTGTTAAAGAAAACACTAAAATTAGAATAGATAGAAAAAGACTCTTTACGATTTTAAATAAAAGTAGCAATACTGATATCGAAAAAAAATGGCTTGAGAAAAAATTTAAGCAATATGGTGTTAGGCAAAATGATTTTTCATCATTAAAGGTAAGAATGGATGAAATTCCAGTATCTTTAGCAATTGCACAAGCAGCAAAAGAAACAGGTTGGGGAACTTCAAGATTTGCAAGAAAAGGAAATGCTTTATTTGGTCAATGGACGTGGTCTGGCGAAGGTTTAAAACCCAAAGAAGCTAAGAAAGGTGAAACTCATAAAGTAATGAAATTTAATAGTTTACAATTATCTGTAAGAGCATACTTAAGAAATTTAAATACTCATAAATCTTACATAAATTTAAGAAAAGCTAGGAGTGAGTTGAGAAGCAATGATAAACCACTTGATAGTATAATTTTATCTAAACATTTAGATAAATATGCTGAAACAGGAAGTCAGTACGTTGAAGTTCTTCAAAAAATAATAAATCAAAATAAATTGAAAGATTTTGATGAGGCAAGATTATTGCCATCTAGTAAGGATTTAGAAAGCTTGATTTAATTTTTCTTGATTGGAAATTGAACTCCAAACCATCTCCATTTGCCATTATCGTTTAAAGAACAGTTTATTCTGCCTCTTCTAGGTTTAAAAGGTTCTCTAAATTCAATAGTTAAGATTTGATTAGATAAATTAGTTTTAGATTTATCCCACTTGTCTCCTTCGTTGGAATAACATGTAATATTGCTTAAATTTTTTTGTTCTTTAAAAAATTCAACTTTAAAATTTGGTGGATTGTCATTTATTGTAAGTTGTTTTTCACTTGGAGATAAATTTTTATATTCTAAAGGATAATAATTAATTATAGATTTAAATCTTTTAAGCTCTCCATATTTTTCATTTATCGGAAATCTTGGCAGTTCAAATTTATTTTTGTTAAGATCAATAACCCCCGAATGTTGACCAAATGCGTATTCAAAGTTTTGAGAAATATAATCTCTCATTAATTTAGAATATTCGCCAAATGGATAAGAGAATAGACTAGGAATATAATTAAGTTCTTGTTTAAAAATCTTGTTTGCAGTTTCTATATCTAAAATGAAATTTTCTTCGGTTTCTTCTATTAGGTATTCGTGGCTATGTGAATGATGTCCAATTAAAGAAAAATCCACTGCATCAATTTCTCTAATTTGATCCCAGGTCATATAACCTTTGTTTCCAACTGGTTCTGTTGAAACAAAAAGTATAAATGGAATTTTGTTATCTCTTAAATGTGGCCAAGCTTCATTGTAAAATGATTCAAATGCATCATCAATTGTTATCAAAACTTCTTTTTCTGATTTTGAAGTTTTAAATTTTGAATCAAATTCATTAGGATTAAGAAAATTATAATTAGAATTTTTAACAATTTCTAAGTGCTTCTTAAATACCTCCATATTAATATTAGTTGACGGGTATTTATGTTCATTAAAACGATGATACATTATTGATAAAATCCCATTATCTTCTGAATAAAATTTGATATTATTTTCATCTGATTTAGAACTAAAACTAAAAAACAAAGATAAAATGAATAAACTTATAATTGATGTAGCTGGAGATAAAATTTTTTTAATGATCATAGCTAATGATCATATTTACAATATTACTCATGAGAATACTAAAATAAATTATGAAAAATTAACTTTGATAATAAAAGAATTTTTAGAATTAAATAAATTTGAATTGAAAGATATTAACAAAATATACATTAACAGAGGCCCAGGAAGTTTTGCGGGGATTAGAAATTCTATTTCTGTTGTAAAGGCTCTCAAATTAGCAAAAAATATTGATTATTATTGCTATAGTTTACAAGATTTTAAAGGTGAAAAAGATGTAAAATATGAAAATATCCCTTTTTTGTGCGTTAAATTTAAAATTAAAAAAAATTTGATTAACCCTATTTATATAAGTTAAAATTAATTTATGTCTGAAACAATTGAACAAAAATGTTTAGCAAAAGGTGTGAAATTGACAGATCAGAGAAAAATAATTGCTCAGGTCATGTCCGAATCTACCGATCATCCTGATGTTGATGAACTTTACAATAGAGTTTCAAAGATAGATAATAAAATAAGTATTGCTACCGTTTACAGAACAGTAAAATTATTTGAAGAATCTGGAATACTTACTAAGCATGAGTTTAAAGGTGGAAAAGCTAGGTATGAAGAGCTTAATGAAGGACATCATGACCATTTAATAGATGTGAAGTCAGGTGAAATAATAGAATTTGTTGATGAAGAAATCGAAAAACTTCAAAAAAAGGTAGCAGATAAATATGGTTACACTTTAGTTGATCACAAACTTGAACTTTATGGGATAAAAAAAAAATCCTAAACTAAAATGCAAAAAATTTTTATCAAAACGTTTGGTTGTCAAATGAATGAATATGATTCAAATAGAATTTTTGATTCAGTAAAGAAAATTGGTTATCAAAAAAGTGAAAACCTGGAAGAAGCTGACTGTTACTTATTAAACACTTGCCACATTAGAGATAAAGCAAAAGAAAAAGTTTATTCTGAAATAGGAAGAGTTAAAAAAAGCTTTCGAGCCAAAAAAAAACCATTAGTTATAATTGCAGGGTGTGTTGCTCAAGCAGAAAACCAAGAGATGCTTAAACGTGAGCCTTATATAGATTTAGTAATTGGCCCTCAAGCATATCATAAGATTAACGAGACAATTCTTGATCATATTGAAAAAAGTAAAAAAATTGAACAAACAGATTTTGATGCTGTTTCAAAATTTAAATATTTTAGTAAAATAAAGAATGAGGCAGGTAAGGTTTCGTCTTTTTTAACTATTCAAGAAGGATGTGATAAGTTTTGTCATTTTTGTGTGGTTCCATATACTCGTGGACCAGAATATTCTAGACCATTCAATCAAATAATTGAGGAGGCAAATTATTTGTCTGATAATGGAGCAAAAGAAATCATACTTTTGGGACAAAATGTAAATGCTTACAACGATAATAGTAAAAGACTATCTGATTTAATTTTAGAAATTGAAAAGATTAAAGATTTAAAAAGAATTAGATACACAACTTCGCATCCAAAAGATATGACTGATGACTTAATTGAAGTATATAAAGTCTCTAAAAAGTTAATGCCTTTAGTCCATCTTCCAGTTCAGAGCGGATCCGACAGGATTTTAAAGTTGATGAATAGAAAACATAAAATAGATCATTATTTAAAAGTTTATGATGAATTGAAAAAAATTAATCAATCAATTGAATTTTCAAGTGATTTTATTATTGGTTATCCTGGTGAAACTGAAGAAGATTTCCAAAGTACAATCGATTTAATTAAAAAAGTTAATTTTATAAATTCTTTCTCATTTATTTTTAGTCCAAGGCCTGGGACAAAAGCAGAAGGTTTAGATTTAATTGATAAAAAAATTTCAATGAAAAGGTTAGAATTTATTCAAAATTTATTATCTGAAAATCAAACCCATATGAACAAAAAATTAGAAAATAGAACAATTGATGTGTTGGTTGAAAATTTAACTGAAGATAAATCCAAAGCTTTTGGCAGAACTGAATATATGACATCAGTAATTTTTAATGGTAAAAGAGAACATATTGGAAAAATTATGAAAGTAAAAATTACAAATAGTAATAGAACTACATTGTTTGGAGAATTGTTAAGCAACCCAGATCAAAAGGTGGCATAATCTTTGAATAATACAATTAAAAAAAAAATCGATACCACTCTAAAATTTGTTTACTCAGACAACAATTCATTAAGTGTAATATTTCACAACAATGAATTACTCATGGGTGTTGCTGGAGAATTTAATAAAAATTTAAAAGAATTAGAAAAGATGACTAACTCTAGCTTGTATTCTAGAGGAAATTCAATAATGATAAAATCAGATCCACAAAAAAATGAATTGATAAAAAATGCAATTCAATTTTTAACTAATCAATTTATAAACAATGGTTCAATTGAAAATAAAGATCTTATATCATCAGTTGATCAATTTATGATTAAAGAGAAGGTTAAAAATAATAATGTAACTGACATTATAAAAACACCAAAAAAATCAATTATTCCTAGATCCGAAAAACAAAAAAGCTATGTCAGAGCTTTAAGACAAAGTGATATTGTAATCTCAGCAGGTCCAGCTGGAACAGGAAAAACTTTTTTAGCTGTTGCAGTTGGTTTAACTATGTTGTTAGAAAAAAAAATAGAAAGAATTATTCTATCTAGGCCTGCAGTTGAGGCAGGAGAGAGACTTGGCTTTTTACCCGGAGATATGAAAGAAAAAGTAGATCCGTATTTAAGACCTTTATATGACTCTTTGTACGACTTATTCGATTTTGAAAAAATACAAAGAATGATCGAAATTGGTGATATCGAAATTGCTCCTTTGGCATTTATGAGAGGTAGAACACTAAAAAATTCTTTTGCAATATTAGATGAAGCACAAAATGCAACAGATACACAAATAAAAATGTTTCTAACAAGGATCGGTGAAAATTCAAAAATTGTAGTTAATGGAGATCCTACCCAGATAGATCTTCCTAACAAAAGTATGTCAGGATTAGTTAGATCAAAAGAATTATTGGGGCATCTAAATGAAATTTCAGTTGTAGACTTTGATCATTCAGATGTAGTTAGACATCCACTAGTTTCTAAAATTGTAAAAGCCTACTCCAAAAATGATTAATTTAAACGTCTTCTCAGAAGAGAAGGCTTGGTCTAAAAAACTTAAAAAAAAAGATTTTTTTTTTAAAAGTATTTGTGATGCTTTTCCAAAAAAATATAAATTTTTAAATAAAAAAATAAGTTTATCTTTACTTCTTTCAAATAATAAAAAAATTAAAATTTTAAATAAAAAATTTACAAATAAAAATAAATCTACTGATATTTTATCTTTCCCGTCTAGCAAAAAATTAAAAATATCAAAGCAAACTTACTTGGGAGATATAATTATTAGTTTTAATTTTATGAATAAATCAAAATCACAAACAGATAAACAATTTAAAGAAAAAATAATTAAAACATTTATTCATGGTTTTTTACACTTGTTAGGATTTGATCACATAAAAAATAAAGATTATTTAAAAATGTTAAAAGAAGAAGAAAAAATCTATAAATCAGTTATCTCAAAAATAAAGTAAATTGAAAAAAAATTTATATATTGATGTAGTTTATTTATTGTTCCTTGGAGCGATAACTTCATTAAGTTTACCACCTTTCAATTTCTTAATAATTAATTTTCTATCCTTTAGCTTATTTTTTATTTTTTTGATTAAAAAAAAAGAGAGCAAACATAAATTATTTTTTTTCTATGGCTGGTTATTTGGATTTGGGTATTTTTTAACAAATATATATTGGATCTCTATTTCATTAACATTTGATGAAAATTTTAAATTTTTAATTCCATTTGCTCTAATTTTAGTTCCTTCTTTTATTGCGTTATTTTACGGTTTTGTTTGTTATTTGTTTATTTTCTTTAAACCAAATAAAACTTTGAGTTCAATTTTATTATTTTCTGTAATCTTTGGTTTTCTAGAATTCATTAGAGGTTCAATTTTATCAGGTTTTCCTTGGAACTTAATTGCATATAGTTTTTCAAATCATTTAGAAATTCTAAGTATAACATCATTAATAGGCACATATTCTTTCAACTTATTTTGCATAACTTTGTTTCTAAGTCCTGCACTCTTCATTTTACGGAATGACAAAAAAGATTTAATTTTTTGCTTAATTTTACCTTTAATATTTTTGTTATTTTATTTCTTTGGATATTCAAATAAGCAGGATTTTTACAATAGTGATGTTGAAAAACTTGAATATAAAATAAGATTAGTTGGTACTGATATTTCTTTAGATAGGTTTTATTCAGGAGAAGGGCCTTTATCAAGTATAGAAGATCTTATAAATATTAGCTCACCAAACAAGAAAGAGAAAATAATTTTCATTTGGCCAGAGGGCATATTGCCTGGAATTTCTCAGGATCAAATTCAAAGTTATGATTATTTATTTAATGAAAGTTTTAACGAAAATCATTTACTTATTTTAGGTATAAACAATAAATTAAAAGTTAATGATCAAGTTAAGTATTACAATTCTTTATCGGTTTATGACCATAATCTTAATTTATTAAATTATTATAATAAAATAAATCTTGTACCGTTTGGCGAATTTTTACCCATGGAAAATTTATTAAAAAAAGTAGGTCTCAAATCTTTAACTAACAATTATCAATCCTACTCAAAAGGTCAAAAAAGAGAAATTATAGAGTTAAATCAAAAAAATTTTTCTATAAAATTTTTACCATTAATTTGTTATGAGATAATTTATTCTGGAAAATTATATAAAAATCATGACTTTGATATAATAGTAAATATTTCAGAGGATGGATGGTTTGGTCAATCAATAGGGCCAGAACAACACTTTGTTCACAGTATATTTCGAGCTATCGAAAGTGGAAAATATGTAATTAGATCGGCTAATAACGGAATAGCTGCGATAGTAAATCCTCTCGGTATCGTTGAGGAAAAAATTAACTTTAATGAAGTTGGATATATTGATTTTACGAAAATGAGAAAAAATCAACCAACAGTCTTTTCTAAATATGGGAATAAAATTTTTGGTTTAATAATTTTATTGTATATTTTTTTAATATTTTCATTTAATAGAATTAAAAATGAGTAATTTAAAAAATTTCTTATTTACAAGCGAGTCAGTTTCAGAGGGACATCCAGATAAAGTATCAGATAGAATTTCTGATATGGTTGTTGATAGTTACATTTCTGGAGATCCTTATTCAAGAGTTGCTTGTGAAACTTTAACGACAACAAACAAAGTTGTACTTGCAGGTGAAGTAAGGGGACCTGAGATTAAAAAAGATGATTTAATCGAAAAAGTAAGGAATTGCATAAAAGATATTGGATATGATCAGGAAGGATTTACCTGGAAAGAAGCAACAAAAATAGAAAGTCATTTGCATTCTCAATCTGCTGATATTGCAATGGGTGTGGACTCATCTGGAAACAAAGATGAAGGTGCTGGAGATCAAGGTATAATGTTTGGTTATGCATGTAATGAAACAGATGTGTTTATGCCCGCACCAATTCATTATTCGCATAAAATTTTAAGACTTATGGCTGAGGATAGAAAATCTGGTAAATTAAAAAATATCGAACCAGATTCAAAAAGCCAAGTTACATTCGAATATGTTGATGGTAAACCGACCAAAGTAAAATCTGTTGTCATATCATCTCAACATTCTTCTGATGTTAATCAAGCTCAGGTAAGAGAATTATTAAGACCGTATATGTTAAAATCAATCCCAGAAAAATTTCTTAAAGATTTTAATGAGGAAGAGTTTTATGTAAACCCAACTGGTAATTTTGTAATAGGTGGTCCTGATGGCGATTGTGGTTTAACAGGAAGAAAAATTATTGTGGATACCTATGGTGGAGCAGCACCCCATGGAGGAGGAGCATTTTCAGGTAAGGATCCTACAAAAGTAGATAGATCTGCTGCTTATGCGGCAAGATATATTGCTAAAAATGTTGTTGCTTCAAAAATAGCAGACAAATGTTTGATACAGTTAGCCTATGCAATCGGAGTTTCAAAACCTTTATCAATTTATGTTGATTTGTTTGATAATGATTTAGATAAAAACAAATTTGTTGTTGAAAAAATTAATGAAAATTTTGATCTCAGTCCTAGAGGAATTAGAGAAATGTTAAACCTTAATAGACCTATATATGAAAAAACAGCAGCCTATGGTCACTTTGGTAGAACTCCAGGAGATGATGGATCATTTTCGTGGGAAAAAACTGATAAAATCAACGTTTTTTCTAAATAGTTTCAGTTGAATTAAAAAAAAACTTTACTATATTGCCTTTACATTGTTGAATTATCAAAATGGGCTTTGGCCCATTTTTTTTTGGAGCAGATAAAAAATGTTAAATAAAAGAGCAGATAAATTAGAATTATTAAGAATTGCTGAAGCAGTAGCTTTGGAAAAATCGATAGATAAAGAACTTATAATTAGTTCTATGGAAACAGGAATAGCTAAAGCAGCTAAATCTAAGTTTGGTCAAGAAAATGAAATTAAAGTTTCAATCAATAGAGATAATGGAGACATAGAATTATTCAGAAAACTTGTTATTTCTGAAAATCCTGAAAATGCAAATACAGAAATAAAATTAGAAGATGCGATAAGTCTTAATCAAAATAATAAAGATAAATCAATCGGTGATGAAGTTCTTCAACCATTACCGTCTTTTGATTTTGGAAGAATAGCTGCCCAAACTGCAAAACAAGTTATAAGCTTTAATGTTAGGGAAGCAGAGAGAGAAAGACAATTTAATGACTTTATTGATAAAAAAGATACAATTTTAAGTGGTATTGTTAAGAGATTAGAATTTGGAAGTGTTATTGTTGATCTAGGTAGAACAGAAGCAATCATTCAAAAAAATGAATTAATTCCTAGAGAAAATATTAAAGCTGGTGATAGAGTAAAAGCTTATTGTTATGACGTAAGAAGAGAGCCAAGAGGTCAACAAATCTTTTTGTCTAGAGCTCACCCAAAATTTATGGAGAAACTTTTTGTTCAAGAGGTTCCAGAAATATATGATGGATTAATCGAAATTAAATCTTCTTCAAGAGATCCCGGAAGTAGAGCAAAGATTTGTGTTAAAGCAGTTGATACATCATTAGATCCTGTTGGAGCTTGTGTTGGTATGAGAGGTTCTAGAGTTCAGGCAGTTGTAAATGAACTTCAAGGAGAAAAAATTGATATTGTAAATTGGTCAGAGGATGCTGCAATATTAGTATCAAATGCTTTGTCACCTGCAGAAGTTCAAAGAGTTAATGTTGATGCAGAAAGAAAAAAACTTGATGTGATTTTAACTGAAGAAAATTTAAGTAAAGCGATTGGTCGAAGGGGTCAAAATGTAAGATTGGCAACTAAATTGTTAAATTATGAAATTAATATTATGACTGATGCAGAGGACTCCGAGAGAAGACAATTAGAATTTAAAGAAAAGACAGATAACTTTGTTAAAAACTTAGAATTAGATGAAACTTTAGGTCAGTTATTAGTAGCCGAAGGTTTTTCAACAATAGACGATATTAAAGATAGCTTGCCAGAAAACTTAACTAAAATAGAGGGAATTGAAGAAGAAACAGCTATTGCGTTAATTGATAGAGCAAAAGAGTTTCACCAAAAAGATCAAGAAGATATATCGGAAAGAATTAAAGAGCTTGGTCTACAAGATGCTCTTATCAACCTTAAAGGTCTAACTCCAGGAATGTTAGTTACACTGGGTGAACAAAAAATATTAACATTAGAAGATTTTGCAGATCTAGCATCTGATGAACTTACTGGTGGCTACGATGTAGTTAAAGGAGAGAGAGTTAAAATTCAGGGGTATTTAGAGGATTTTGCTTTATCTAAAGAAGAGGCAGATGAATTAATTATGTCTGCTAGAAATATAATTTACAAAGATTGAGAGATGAGCAATGGAGAAAAAAATAAAATTAACAATATCCGGCTCTGCGAAGAAATCTATAAGAAATATTGAGATAGCTAAAACTCAAGGAAAAAATTCTAGAGTAATTGAAAAGCAAGGCGGAAAATTCACTAATAGAGGTGGATCGTTTAGACCTGGTGCAGGAAAACCAAAATCTACTACTTCATTTAATAGAGGTGCACCATCAAAACCATCTTTTGCACCAAAATCTCCTCCAATTACAAGTGATTTTGAAAGAAGAAAACTGGCAGAACAAAGAGCCACCAAAAGACTTAAGGGAGATAGTGAAAAAGATAAAAAAACATTAAAAGCTGGGACAAAAAAAAGAGAATTAAAATTAACTGTTTCAAGAGCACTAAGTGATGAAATAGAAGCAAGAGAAAGAAGTTTAGCATCAGTTAAAAGAGCTCGACAAAAAGAAATGAAAAACTCTTCTAAAGAAGAGGCACAAGAAAATTCAAAACCAGTAAAACGAGATATTAATATTCCAGAGGCTATAACTGTTAGAGAGCTAGCTAATAGAATGGCGGAGCAATCTAGCAATGTAATTAAATATTTATTTGGAATGGGAGTAACTGTAACAATTAATCAAACTTTAGCTGCTGACACAGCTGAATTTTTAGTTAAAGAATTTGGACATAATCCAATTAGAGAAGAAAAAGCAGAAGAAATTATTCAAAAAATAAAGGCTACTAGAGTAGAAAATTTAAAAAATAGACCACCTATTGTTACGGTTATGGGCCATGTTGATCATGGTAAAACTTCTGTTTTAGATGTTTTAAGAAGTGCAAATGTAGTTTCAGGAGAGTTTGGTGGAATTACTCAGCATATCGGAGCATACCAAATTGAAAGTCAAAATAATAAATTAACTTTTATAGACACTCCAGGTCATGCAGCTTTTACTGAAATGAGAGCTAGAGGTTCTAAATTAACAGATGTAGTTGTTTTAGTTGTTGCAGCTGATGATGGAGTGAAACCGCAAACAGTTGAGTCTATTAAACACGCAAAAGCAGCAAATGTTCCAATAGTAGTTGCAATAAATAAGTGTGATCTTCCTGAAGCTGATCCACAAAAAATTAAAAACCAACTACTTGAACATGAGTTAATCGCAGAAGATTTATCTGGCGATACATTAATGGTTGAGGTTTCTACAAAAACAAAACAAAACTTAGATAAGTTAGTTGAGTCTATAATTTTACAAGCTGAAATTTTAGATCTTAAAACAGATTATGAATCTAAAGCTACAGGGATTGTATTAGAGTCAAAAATAGATGTTGGGAGAGGACCGGTTGCAAATCTTATTGTAACGACAGGTACTCTTAAAAAAGGTGACTTTTTTGTAAGTGGTTTAAAATGGGGAAAGGTTAGAGCAATTATTAATGATAAAGGTCAAAATATTAGCGAGGCTCCACCGTCAACTCCCATAGAAGTTTTGGGTATAAATGGTGCTGCTAAAGCTGGGGATGATTTTATTGTTTTAGACACCGAAAAAGAAGCTAAAACTTTGAGTGAAAATAGGGCTCAAGAGAGCAAAGATGGGAAAAACCCGCTAACCTTTGCAACACAAGATTCTGCTTTTTCAGATAAGTCTTCTGAGGAATTAAATTTAATTATTAAATCTGATGTACAAGGTTCATCTGAGGCTATCAAAAATGCAATTGCTCAAATTAAACATGAAGAAGTGAAACCAAAAATTATTTTAGCAGACATTGGAATGGTAACTGAAACTGATGTTACATTAGCCAAAGCATCAAATGCTGTTCTAATAGCCTTTAATGTTAAACCGAGCAAAGAGGCTAAAAAACTTGCTGAAAATGAAAAAATAAAAATCTCTTCTTATAATATCATTTATGAAGTATTGGATTATGTTAAACAAAAAATGTCTGGGCTATTATCTCCTGATGTTCAAGAAACAATTACTGGAACAGCACAAATTCTTGAGATATTCAAAGTTTCTGGTGCTGGAAAAGTTGCAGGTTCAAAAATTACGGAAGGTGAAATAAATAGTAATTCTGATGTAAGAATTATTAGAGATGGAGCAATAATTTACACAGGAAAAGTTTCAACAATTTTCAGAGAAAAAAACCAAGTAAAACAAGTTAGTGATGGTCAAGAATGTGGAATTACTGTTAAAGATTATATGGATTTCCAAAAAAACGACACAATAGAAGCATTTAGTGTTACATCTACAGAGAGATCGATTTAATGGCTGATAGAATAGGAAAACCAGTATCACAAAGACAGCTTAGAGTTGGAGAGATGATTAAGCAGTCTTTAAGCATGATTTTTATAAGAAATGAGGCTAAGGTGCCAAATTTAGAAACAAATACTATAACAGTTACTGAGGTTAGAATGAGTCCTGATTTAAAAATTGCTAAAGCATATGTTCTTCCATTGGGAGGAAAAGATGCTGAGGAAACAATTAATGTTTTGAAAGAATACTCATTTTTAATAAGAAAAATTTTATCACAAAAAGTGGTTATGAAATTTTTACCAAAATTACTTTTTAGAAAAGATGAGTCTTTTGAGTATGCGGAAAAAATAGAAAACTTAATAAAACAAACAAATAAATAGGAAGAAAGAGGCATGAATAAAAAGGCACAAGAATTAGCAATGCATGATAAAGATACTGGATCTTCAGAAATCCAAATCGCTTTGCTAACAGAGAAAATTGAAACTCTCTCTAAGCATATTAAGCAATTCAAGAAGGATAAACATTCATCTGTTGGATTGTTGAGAGCGGTAAATAGAAGAAAGAAATTGTTAGAATACCTAAAGAAAAACAAAATGGATTCTTACAAAAATGTACTGTCGAAATTGAATTTAAGAAAATAGAAGTCAAGATAGATAGAACGAGATGGAACGAAACGAACGAAACGAAATGGAAATGAAATGTTTAAAGTATACAAGAAGGAAATTGAAGTAGCGGGAAAGAAGATAAGTTTAGAAACAGGTAAAGTAGCAAGACAGGCAGACGGCGCAATAATCGCAACATGTGGAGAGACAGTTGTACTAGCAACAGTAGTGGGAGCAAAAAAAGTAAATCCTGATATGGATTACTTTCCATTATCTGTAAATTACCAAGAGAAATATTATGCAGCTGGAAAAATTCCAGGTGGATATTTTAAAAGAGAAGCAAGACCAACTGAGAGTGAAACACTAATCTCTAGATTAATTGATAGACCAATCAGACCTTTGTTTCCTGATGAATTTAAAAATGAAGTACAATTATTACCAACTGTAATTTCATACGACAAAGAAAACGAACCAGATATTTTATCAATAACTGCTTCATCTGCAGCATTAGCTATATCAGGAATGCCATTTATGGGACCTGTAGGAGCTTCAAGGGTTGGATTTATTGATGGAAAATATGTTTTAAACCCATCTAAAGCAGAGTTAGAAAAATCTAAATTAGATTTAGTTGTAGCAGGTACAAAAGATGCTGTGCTTATGGTTGAGTCAGAAGCAAGCGGTTTAACTGAAGAAGAAATGTTAAACGCAGTTAAATTTGGTCATGAAGGCTTTGTTCCAGTGATTGAAATGATCGATGAGCTTGCAAAAGAATGTAGAAAACCTGAATGGACAGTTGAGAAAAAAGATTTATCTGAAGTTAAGAAAAAACTTGAGGAAACTTTTACTGAAGATCTTAAAAAAGCTTTTGCTACAAGAGATAAACAAGATAGATCAAATCAAATTTCCGAAATTACTGATAAAGCTAAAAAACTTTATGAGGAAGATGAAAACTACACAGATCTTGATGTTAACAGTCAGCTAAAAAGCCTAGAAAAATCAATTGTTAGAACTGATATTCTAAAAAATAAAAATAGAATTGATGGAAGAGGTTTATCTGATGTAAGACCTATCGAGTGTGAAGTGGGTATTTTACCTAGAGCTCATGGCTCTGCATTATTTACTAGAGGAGAAACCCAAGCAATTGTTGTAGCAACTCTAGGAACTTCTGATGACGAACAAAGAATTGAAAGTTTAGATGGGCTTCAGAGAGAACGATTTATGCTTCACTATAATTTTCCTCCTTTTTCTGTTGGAGAAACTGGAAGAATTGGAACTGGCAGAAGAGAAATCGGACATGGTAAATTAGCTTGGAGAGCGATTAACTCTTCATTACCAACGAAAGAGGCATTTCCATATACTTTTAGAGTAGTTTCAGAAATAACTGAGTCTAATGGTTCTTCTTCTATGGCTACTGTTTGTGGAACGTCTTTAGCGTTAATGGACGCTGGAGTGCCAATTAAAGAGCCAGTTGCAGGTATTGCAATGGGTTTAATTAAAGAAGGTGATGATTTTAGTGTCTTATCAGACATTTTAGGTGATGAAGATCACCTTGGTGACATGGACTTTAAAGTTGCTGGAACTAAAGATGGAATTACTTCTCTTCAAATGGATATCAAAATTACAGGTATTACATTTGAAATCATGGAGCAAGCATTAAGCCAAGCTAAAGATGGAAGAGTTCATATCTTAGGAGAAATGAACAAAGCATTATCAGCTTCAAGATCTGATGTTGGAAAACATACTCCAAAAATGGAACAAGTTAATGTTGATAAAAAAGACATTGCTGCTGTCATTGGAAAAGGTGGTGCAACAATCAGAGAGATAGTTGAAAAATCAGGAGCGAAAGTAGATGTAAATGACGAAGGTGTGGTAACAGTTGCTGCTCCAGATGAAGAGTCTAGAAACATTGCTATGCAGATGATTAAAGACATAACTGCAAAAGCTGAACTTAATAAAATTTATTCAGGTAAAGTAATGAAGATTATGGAATTTGGCGCATTTGTTAATTTCTTAGGAAAACAAGACGGACTTGTTCATATCTCAGAACTTGCAGATAAAAGAGTTGCTAAAGTAACTGATGTTGTCAAAGAAGGCGATGAAGTAAAAGTTAAAGTGATTGGTTTTGATAGAGGTAAAGTTAAGCTTTCTATGAAACAAGCTGCTGAATAATTAATAGCCTAAATTTAAATTTTAAACCCCCTGGATGAGAGTTCTGGGGGTTTTTTTAACTAAAATTAACTAAATTTAGCTGATATTCTTTGGGTCAGGCATTCCAACTTTGTTATATCCTGCATCTACATAGTGAATTTCACCAGTAACTCCGTTTGCAAGATCACTTAATAGATATAATGCTGAATTTCCAACATCATGGATATCTACGTTTCTTTTGAGAAAAGAATGGTCTTCATTCCATTTATATAGGAATTTTGCATCTCCAATCGCAGAAGCTGCCAATGTTTTAATAGGTCCCGCACTTATTGCATTTACTCTCATGCCCCTGGCACCCAAATCTCGAGCTAGATACTTAACACTAGCTTCTAAAGCTGATTTACAAACACCCATTACGTTATAATTTGGAATTGCTTTAGTAGACTCGTAAGTTAAAGTTAATAAACTTCCACCTTGTTTCATTACCTTTGAAGCTTCTTTTGCTACTTCTGTAAACGAAAAGCATGATATTAACATGCTTCTTAAAAAGTTTTCTCTAGTTGTATTTAAATATTCACCTGATAACTCTGATTTATCAGAGAAAGCAACTGCATGAACTACAAAGTCAATTTCACCCCATTGGGATTTGATATCTTCAAATAATTTTACAACCTCTTCTTTTTTTTCAACATCACAACTAAATGTAACGTTTGAATTTAATTTTTCTGCTAAAGGAACTACTCTTTTTTTCAAAGCATCGCCTAAATATGTAAATGCTAGTTCTGCCCCTGCTTCAGCAAGTTTTTGAGATATACCCCAGGCAATAGATCTTTCATTTGCAACACCCATGATTAATCCCTTTTTGCCTTTCATTAAACTCATAAATTAAACCTTTTCAAAAATTAAAGCTGCATTAGTTCCACCAAAACCAAAGCTATTCGACATTACCGTATTTAAAGTTGCTCCAGTTTCAGTTTTTGAAACTATAGGAAATTTTTTAGCTTCTTCATCCATCTCACTTATGTTTGCAGAGCCAGCTATGAAATTATTCTTCATCATTATCAAACAGTAAATTGCTTCATGAACTGAAGCTGCACCAAGTGGATGTCCTGATAAAGATTTTGTCGAACTAATCTTTGGGATATTGTCCCCAAAAGTATTTTTAACCGCATTTAGCTCCGTGATATCTCCAACTGGAGTAGAAGTTCCATGAGTATTGATATAATCAATTTTATTTTTTGCAGTAGACATTGCCATTTGCATACATCTGACAGCGCCTTCTCCTGATGGAGCTACCATATCGTATCCATCTGAAGTTGCTCCATAACCAGTTAATTCTGCGTATATTTTAGCACCTCTTGCTTTAGCATGTTCATATTCCTCAAGCACTAGCACACCTGCACCACCTGCAATTACAAAACCATCTCTTGTTTTATCATATGCTCTAGATGCTGTTTCAGGAGCGTCATTATATTTTGATGATAAAGCAGTCATCGCATCAAACATTGCCGTCATAGCCCAATGAACTTCTTCACTTCCACCTGCAAAAACAACATCTTGTTTTCCCATTTGAATTAATTCCATTGAATTACCAATACAATGCCCACTTGTTGCGCATGCAGAACTCATTGTGTAGTTGGTTCCTTTAATTTTAAATGGAACAGCAAGTGTTGCAGAAGCTGTACTTGCCATTGTTCTTGGAACAATGAACGGTCCCATTAATTTTGGAGTTTTAGCCCTCGTTTTATCCGCAGCCAAAATAACATTTTCAATTGATGGACCACCAGAACCCATAACGATTCCAGTTTTGAAATTGCTAACTTCAGTTTCTTCTAATCCAGAATCCTCAATAGCTTCTTTCATTGCAATATAATTATAAGCTGAACCTGAACCCATAAATCTAATTGTTTTTCGATCGATATGATCTTCTAATTTTATATTTGGTTTGCCATGAACATGACTTTTAAGATTATGTTCTTTATATTCCTCAGCATAAGAAATTCCTGATTTTGAATTAATTAATGATTGATGAACTTCCTCTTGGTTGTTTCCCAAACAAGAGACAATTCCTAATCCCGTAATTACTACTCTTCTCATTATTTAAATAACCCCACTTTCAAACTTTCTGCTGAATATATTTTTTTGTCATCAGCAAGTACAATTCCATTGGCAAGACCAACAGTTGTTCCACCTGGCGACATAATTTTTTTCATATCTATTTCGTACCTTACATTTTTAACATTTTGTAAAACTTCACCAGTAAATTTTACAGTACCAACTCCTAGAGCTCTACCTTTGCCAGGATTTCCTAGCCAGCCCAGAAAAAATCCAACTAATTGCCACATAGCATCTAAACCTAGACACCCAGGCATGACTGGATCCTCTTTAAAATGACAGTCAAAAAACCATAGATCGTTTTTTATATCTAATTCAGCCTTTAAAGAGCCTTTATTAAAAGCTCCATTATTCTCGTTGATTTCAGTTATTCTATCAAACATCAACATTGGAGGAAGTGGTAATTTTGCATTACCTGGTCCAAAAAGATCACCACTTCCGCAACTTATTAGATCATCATATGAGTAGGAATTTTTTTTCATATTTTTTGAGAAACCTTATTACTTGATTTAATGCCAATATAATATAATAAAACTGTATATTTTTATTCATACATTAGAATAATTATAAAATACAATGGTAAAAAACTGCAATTTTGTTGAAAAATTAAGAGATTTAGGACTTAGACCCACTAAACAAAGGGTTAAAATGTGTGAAGTTCTATTTAATAGAGAAAAAACTTTTCATTTTACAATCAATGATCTCGTAAAAATGATTTCTGAGGAGATGAATGAAAAAATTTCTTTAGCAACAGTTTACAACACTGTTCATGCATTTCAGAAAAAAGGTTATTTAAAAGAAATTTCGATTAACAGCGATAAAAGTTATTTTGATACAAACACATCATTTCATCATCATTTTTATGATGAAGATACTCATCAGCTAATAGATTGTGATGAAAAAGATATAGACCCAGTAAATATTAAAAAAAATATTACAGGAAAAAAAATAAATTCAGTTGAAGTTTTGGTTAAAGTTGCGAGTGATAATCAAACTCAAAAATAATTCAATTAAATCAATTATATAAAATCTAGATTATAATAATTCTAAACTATTGACATTAAAGTTTTAGACACTATATGGTCTATAAAGTTAAATTAAGGAGAAAAAAATGTCTTTAAAAGGAAGTAAAACAGAAGAGAACTTAAAAGCAGCATTCGCTGGTGAGAGTCAAGCAAATAGAAGATATCTTTATTTTGCTCAAAAAGCTGACATCGAAGGTTATAACGATGTAGCCACAGTATTTAGATCAACAGCAGAAGGTGAAACTGGTCACGCACATGGTCACTTAGAATACCTTGAACAAGTTGGAGATCCAGCTACTGGGAAACCAATTGGTGAAACTAAAGCAAATTTAGCTTCAGCAATTGAAGGAGAAACGCACGAATATACTGACATGTACCCAGGTATGGCTAAAACTGCAAGAGAAGAAGGTTTTGAGGAAATTGCAGATTGGTTTGAGACTTTAGCAAAAGCTGAAAAATCTCATGCTGGTAAATTCCAAAAAACTTTAGAGTCTATTGCCTAAATAATATTCATTAGTGGGCGTTTACCGCCCACTAAATTTAACAAAATTTCTAAAATCAAAAAAAATGAAAGAGCAACTTTTACAATTAATAAAAGATTGGTTTAATGAACCAGTGGTATTAGTTTCTTTATCATTAATTATAATTTCTAATATAATCGTATGAGCAAAGAAGGAAGTCTAGACGCCCCAATACGTCACCCTATTGATTTTGAGCATCCAGATTTTTTAAATCCTGAAAAATTAGATGCAGAAATGCGAAGAGTGTTTGATATTTGCCATGGATGTCGAAGATGTTTTAATCTTTGTGACTCCTTTCCAAAATTGTTCGATATGATTGATGAATCTGAAAATGAAGACGTAGAAAGTTTAAAAAGTGAGCAATTTGCTCCGGTTGTTGATGCCTGTACTCTTTGCGACATGTGTTTTATGACCAAATGTCCTTATGTACCTCCTCATGATTTTGATCTTGATTTCCCTCATTTAATGTTGAGGTACAGAACGGCACAGAAAAAATTAGGTAAATTACCAAGTGTTCCAAAGCAATTAGCCCAAATAGATAGAAATGCAAAAATTGGGGTTTTATTTTCAAAAATAATTAATTGGGCATCAGATATAAAAAATAAGTTGTTCAGAAAAATATTAGAGGTAGTTGCGGGTATCGATAAAAGGGTTCAACTTCCAAAATACAATTCAGAAACTTTTTCTAACTTTTTTAAGAAAAATAATGACAAAATAAACTACGAGACAAAAACTAATGATAGAAAAGTTGTAATTTATTCTACCTGTTTTGTTAACTTTAATAAAAAAAATACGGGTGTTGCAGCTTTAAAAGTTCTAAAGAAAAATGGTGTAGAAGTTCAAGAAGCCTATCCTGGATGTTGTGGAATGCCATTCTTAGAGCAAGCTGATCTTCCTAAAGTTGTGGAACAGGCTAAAAAAGTTTCTAAAGATTTAGTTGAATGGATTAACAAAGGTTACAAAGTTGTTACCTTAACCGCTAGTTGTGGCTTAATGTTAAAATTTGAATGGCCATTGCTTTTACCAAATGATGATAAAATAAAAAAATTATCTGCAAATGTAATGGATATTGATGAATATGTTGTTGATATTGCAAACAAAGAAGGATTAGCAGATGGTTTGCAAGAAATCGATGGTGGAGTAACAGTTCATCATGCGTGTCATGCAAGAGCACAAAACATGGGTATCAAAGCAAGAGATATGCTTAAACTTATCCCGAATGTTAAAATTGATGTTGTAGAGAAATGTGCTGGGCATGGTGGAACTTTTGGTGTGATGAAAGAAACACATGATCTGGCCAATAAAGTAGGAAGACCAACTGCAAGACAAATTAAAACAAAAAATAACAAGTACATGGCTTCTGACTGTCCTTTAGCAGGTAAGCACTTGAAGCAGCTTGAAGAGGATACTAACATCTCCAATGATGAGGCACTACATCCTATAGAATTAATGGCTAAAAGTTATAAATTATGATTATGCCAAGAGAAAAAAGAGAGATACAAAAAGAAGACATCATGCCATTGGATGTCTATACAAAAAATAGAAGAGAATTGAGAAAAAATATTGTTGATTTTAAAAAAAATAGAAGAATTGCATTAGGTCCTTATGCAACTTTTTATTTTGAAAGTTACGAGACAATGTTAGCTCAAGTTCAAGAAATGTTATATATTGAAAAAGGTGGAGATGAACAACTTAAAGATGAGTTGTCAGCATACAATCCTCTAATACCAAATGGTAAAGAATTAACTGCTACTTTGATGTTTGAAATAGACAATCCTATATCACGTGCAGCTTTCCTAGGAAAAGTGGGTGGAATAGAAGAAACAGTGTTTATGAAAATTAATGGAGAAAAAATAAAAGCTATACCAGAGGAAGATGTTGATAGAACATCAGCTGAAGGAAAAGCTTCTTCAGTTCAATTTATTCATTTTAATTTTTCAGATGACCAAATAGCTAAATTTAAATCTGAAGAAATTGAAGTTGAAATAGGAATAGATCATAAAGAATATTCCCATACTACCAAGCTGTCTTTAGAGAACAAAAAGTCACTTTCTGCAGATTTTAGTTAATTATATCCCCAGACACTATCTGTTTTAACCCAACCTTGAAATTTTCCAGATGTTATCTGACACCATTCTTGCTCACACTTTTCTAATATTAATAACCTACCTTCCTTAATAAGAGCTATTGGTTTTGCAAAAGATGTAGGGTTTTTAAATAAAATTTTATCTTTTGTTGCTATTGCAGAATTATTTTTTTTTAATTGAGATATATGTATCCACCCACCATTATTTTTAAGGTCTATAATTCTTCTAAAGTTTTCTTTTTTATCTATTTGTTTTAAAGGAAGATTAATTTTTTTGTAAACATATTTTACATCTGAATCAAAACTTGGACCGTACCTAACGTTTACTTTATTTTTTTTTAAAGAAACAAATATTTCATCAGCTGAACTTATTGAAATTGATAAGATAAAAATTAAAATTATTCTTATAATTAATTGCATAGACAGTTTTTTCTTTTCTTAATTTTTGCTTTTCTAAAATTTAAATTTAATAAATCAATAATTAAAATATAATTATTCAAACTTTGGCCTATATTTAAAATATTTTTTAAAATTTCATTAGCTTGCATCGTGCCAACTATTCCTGCTACAGTTCCCAGGATTCCTTCATATTCACAATTGAGTATTTCATCTGATATTTTTTCCTCTTGATAAAAACATCGAAGGCATGGTTCTTTTTTATTTTTAAAATTAAATGTAAAGATATGACCATCAAATTTACTTATAGCACCAGTTACCAAAAACTTTTTATACTTTAAACTTAAATCATTAATTAGAAATTTACTTTCAAAATTATCAGTTCCATCAACAATATAATCGTAATCTTTAATAATTTTTTGAAAATTAGATTTATTTAATTTGTAATTAAAAATTTTTATTTTTGTTAAAGAATTAATGTTGTTTAATTTTTTTTTAGCTATTTTAACTTTTAGTTGATTTAAATCTTTCTGATTGAATAAACTCTGCCTATGAATATTTGAAAGGCTTATTCGATCATGATCCACAATTCCTAATGAGCCAACCCCTGACCTAGTCAAGAATTCTGCTACTGGGCACCCGAGACCACCCATGCCTATTATTAATACTTTTGCATTTGTAATTTTATTTTGACCTAAAATACCAATATTTTTTAATATGATCTGTCTTGAAAAACGTTCGATTTGTTTTTTGTTTAGTTTTCTGCTCATTTTCCTGTTGAGCCAAATCCGCCTTCGCCTCTAATTGTTTCTGGAAGCTCATCTGTTTCTTCAAAATTCATTTTTATCACTGGTGCAAGAACCATTTGAGCTATTCTATCTTTATTGTTTATTAAAAAATCTTCTTTTCCGTGATTGTAAAGTATTACTTTTATCTCACCCCTGTAATCACTATCTATTGTTCCTGGTGTATTTAAAACACTAATATTATTTTTTGCTGCTAAACCTGATCTAGGTCGTATTTGAATTTCAAATTCATTTGAAAAAGCAACGGCAATTCCAGTTGGAACTAAACAAGAATTTTGGGATTTAAGTATAATAGGTTCTTTTATAAATGCCATAAGATCCATTCCCGAAGCCCCTTCTGTTTTGTAGGCAGGTAGCTCTATTGAAGGATCTAATTTTTTAACAAGGATTTTTGCCATTAATTTAATTGATTAATTATTCTATCAACTATTTCTTCAGAAATTTCAGATTTTCTTTTGTATGGTAGGACTTCACTTTTTAAAGATTTATTTTTGTAGTGGATTACAACTTCATTATAATCAGAGTTAAATCCAATATTTTTTTTAGAAACATCATTAGCAATTATCCAATCACAATTCTTTTTATTTAATTTTTCTTCTGCATTTTTTAAAACTTCGTTTGTTTCTGCTGCAAAACCAATCACAATTTCAGGCCTCATAGAATTATGATTTGATATGTAATTTAAAATATCAATATTTTTTTCTAAATTTAAATTTAATGCTTCCTCTTTTTTTATTTTTTTTTGAGATTTATTTTTTACTTTAAAGTCTGATACTGCTGCTGAAAAAATTGCTACATCTACAGGTAAATTCTCTTGTGTAGCAGCAAACATTTCATCCGCTGTTTCAACTTTAATGAGTTTAATATCTTTTTCTACTTCTAGATTAGTTGGTCCTGAAATCAGTGTTGTATCAAAACCTTTTTTCGATAGACATTTAGCTAGTTCATACCCTTGTTTGCCACTTGATTTATTTGTTATAAAACGCACAGGGTCGATATACTCATTTGTTGGACCCGCGGTAACTAAAGCTTTAAATTTTTTATTTTGACTTTGGTTTAAAAAAAATTGGTTTAACTCATCCGCAATTTTTAATGGTTCTGACATCTTACCTTCTCCGTATTCCCCGCATGCCATATCTCCTATTTCTGGACCAATAAACTTATAACCAAAATCTTTTAATTTTTTTAAATTAGTTTTTGTAGATTTATGTTCCCACATTCTAACATTCATCGCTGGTGCTAAATAAATTTTTTTATTTGAAGCAAGTATTACAGTAGAAGCCAAATCATCTGTAGTACCTTGTGCTAATTTAGAAATTGTATTTGCTGTAGTTGGTGCAACGATAACTACGTCTGCCCATCTAGAAAGTGAAATGTGATCCATTTCAGTTTCGTTTTCTAAACTAAACAAATCACTATAAACTTTACCTTGAGATAATGATGCTACTGATAATGGAGTTACAAATTCTTTAGCACTAGAAGTAAGTATAGTTTTTATTTCTGCACCATTTTTTTTTAATAATCTAATCGTTTCAAGACTTTTATAAGCTGAAATACCACCACAAATAATAAAAAGAATTTTTTTGTTATTAAGATTTTTCATTTGCAGAATTAAAATACTATAAGACCAAAAATTACAAGAAGTAATAAACCAATAATAGATTGGTTTCTAAATGCTATCATTTCAGATTTTTTATCCTTTAAAGCTGTATAAGAATTGGAGTTTTGAGGAATTTGTCCGCTAGCTAAAAATGTTAGAGCTTGATTTGCTTTGTCCATGATTTCAGGTAACTCAGGTAATCTTTTAATTACTTCAGTACTATTTTTAAGTGTTTCGTTAAAATTATTTATGGGATCTTTTGTTTCTCTTAACCAACTTTCAAGAACTGGTTTAGAGGTTGTCCAAATATTAGTGTTAGGATTTAATTTTCTTGCAACACCCTCAACTACAACCATTGTTTTTTGTAACATCAACAATTGAGGTTGAGTTTGCATATTGAATTTTTCTGTAACATCAAAAAGCTGTTTTAATAATTTTCCACCTGAAATATCTTTAACCTCTTGACCAAATATTGGCTCTCCTATTGACCTTAATGCTTGTGCAAGATCATCTATTGGCACATTTTTAGGGACTAATCCTGCAACCAAGTGAACCTCAGCAACTTTTTTATAATCTCTTTGTATAAATCCAAATAAAATTTCAGCTAAAAAACGTTTACTCATTTTGTCTAATCTACCCATTATGCCAAAATCTATTGGAGCTATTAGACCATTCTCATCAATAAATATATTTCCTTGGTGCATATCAGCATGAAAAAAACCATCCCTTACTGCATGTCTTAAAAAATGTTGGATAATATCCTCAGCAATTTTATTAGTATTTAAATTTCTTTTTTTCAGCTCTTCTGTTTCACGAATAGATACTCCATCTATCCAATCTAATGTCATTACATTTTCACTAGTAAAGTTCCAATATATTTCAGGAACCTTAAATCCAGCATCATTTTTTGTATTTTCTGCATATTCATTTGCGGCTGCTGCCTCAAACCTTAAATCCATTTCTAGGTTAGTTATTTCTTTCAACAAAAAAACAACTTCCACAAGTTTTAATCTTTTAGTTTTTTTTAAAAATGACTCAATGATAAATGCAAATAGCATCATCGCATCAATTTCTTCATTAAATATTTTTTTTATGTCTGGTCTTATAATTTTTATTGCTACATCTTTAATTGTACCATTGTCATTTATTTTAGCTTTATGAACTTGTGCTATTGATGCAGCAGCAACTGGCTCACTTAAATCAATAATAGAATTGTAAGCATCATTGCCTAAATCATTTTTAATTATTTCTTTTGCTTGATTAATAGAAAATGGTGGTACACGATCTTGTAATTTTTCCAGCTTTGTAGAAAGTTCTTCTCCTATAATATCAGGTCTAGTAGCTAAAAATTGACCTAATTTTATAAAAGTTGTACCCATCGACTCTAATGATTTTGAAAGTCTTTCACCATCATCTTGGGCATGATTACTCAATTCTTTTTTTTCAAAAGATATTGCTAATAGCTGAAATAAAATTGTGATTGCGACCGGCGGTTTTTTAAATTTAGAGGCAATATCTAAAATATCAGATTTTGCAATTTTTCTTCCTAATTTAAATAAAGTAATTAATTTTCTTAGCATTATATTTTCCAACCACTATGGATAGAAACTATACCACCTGAAAAGTTTCTATAATTACATTTCGTAAAATTATGCTTTTTCATTAAGTCAATTAATTCTTCCTGATTAATAAATTCTTCAATACTTTTTACTAGATATTCATATGGTTTTTTATCGCCAACAATAAATTGACCAATATGAGGAATTATTTTTGAATAGTTTTTATAAACAAAATCTAGGTTAGAGTTTTGAATTTTTGAAAATTCTAAACATAAAAATCTTCCACCTGGTTTTAATACTCTATAAGCTTCGGATAGAGCTTTATCTAAATTCTTTGTATTTCTAAGACCAAAACTTATTGTGTAATAATCAAATTCGTTGTCTTGAAGTGGAAGCTTCTCAGCAGCTGCATTGATCCATTTTATATTTTTATAATTAGATAATTTTTGTTTGCCTTGACTAATCATACCTTTATTTGGATCTACACAAGTGACTTCTGACATTTGATTTGTACTATTCAAAAATAATTTACCGATATCTCCAGTTCCACAAGCAACATCTATTAACTTTCTATTTGGAGATGGTTTCATTATATTGATTAGACTTTTTTTCCAAAATCTATGAATGCCCAGTGACATGAAATCATTCATCAAGTCGTATTTACTATAAACTTGATCAAAAACACCTTCCACAAGGCCTTTTTTATTTTGAAGATATTGTTGCATAAAAAAATATATATTGAATATAGTGAGAAATGCCAGAATTACCAGAAGTAGAAATTGTTAGACAATCTTTAGACAAAAAAATTAAACAAAAAAGTATTAAAAAAGTAATTATTAGAAATAAAAATCTTAGGTTTCCACTTCCAAAAAATTTTAGTTCTTTTTTAATGAATAAAAAAATTATTAAAGTAGATAGATTTTCCAAGTATTTAATATTGAATTTTAAAAGTGGAGAGTTTTGTTTGATACATTTGGGTATGTCTGGAACCATACACATCATTGATAGTAAAAAAAAATTAAAATTTACTAATGCTAGTTTTTATCATTCTCCTATATTACCAAAAAAACATAATCATATTGAATTAATATTTAATTCTTTGAAAGTAATTTATAATGACCCAAGAAGATTTGGTTTTTTTGAGTTAGTAGAAAATAGTGAAAAATTAGAAAGTAGATTTAAAAATTTGGGACCAGAACCATTCAATTTAAATTTTAATATGAATTATGTTTTTAATTACTTCAAAGGAAAGAATAAAAATATTAAAACATTTTTATTAGATCAAAAATTTGTTTCTGGAATTGGGAATATTTATGCAAGTGAAATTTTATTTCTAAGTAAGATTTATCCATTTAAAAAAGCAAGTTTGTTAACCAGAGAAGAATGTAAAAAAATTATTTACTATTCAAAAAAAATTTTATTAAGAGCAATTAAAAAAGGTGGTTCAAGTATTAGAGATTTTAAGGATACGTTGGGATCTTCTGGAAACTATCAAAAAGAGTTTAAAGTATATCAGCAAGAAGGATTAAGATGTAAAACTATAGGATGTACCGATACTATACAGAAAAAAATTGTATCAAATAGATCTACTTTTTTTTGTAATTCCTGCCAAAATTAGCCAAATATTTAGTTGACCGTTTTCAGTTCTCAAGCTATACCCCTGCGCATGGCAAATACAAAATCAGCTATTAAACGTATAAGACGTATTTCTAAACAAACAGCAGTTAATAAAGCTAGAAAAAGTAGATTTAGAAATGCATTAAAGAAAATGAACGCTTTAATTGATACCAAAAAGAAAGATGAAGCGTTAAAATTCTTACCTAAATTAAACTCTGAGTTGATGAAAATTGCAAAGACTGGTGTAATTAAAAAACAAAATGCATCAAGAAACGTTTCAAGAATAACTAAAAAGATTGCAGCAATTTAAAAACCTTAAGTTGTTTCGAAGATAAATTTCACACACACATTATATAAGATCTACATATTTTCAAATTACTATATTTAGATTTAGTAAATCTTTGATCTTACACAATACAATCAATGTTTGATTCAATCTGTATTTGATTCAATCAAAAATTTTATTTTTAAGAAAATTTAAAACTAATTTAAAAATTTGTGTCCATAAAAAAAAATGATTGTGACAATAAATTCTACAATTGCAGATTTAATTTTTTTTTAATTTTAAATTTAATACTTGTTGCAAAATTTTTTAAATCGTTCTAACTGAGATCTTCCCTTAAGTTATGAATAAATCTTTTACAAATAAAAATATTAATAATTTTGCTTCAGAAGAGATTGATTGGCAACAAATTCAATCTGAAATGAAGAATAAATTAGGTTTGGAAATTTATGAAAGTTGGTTAAAAAAAATATCATTTCTTGAGGAGCATAATAATTATTTACTTTTATCTGTTCCAACTAGATTTATCAGAGACTGGATTACTTCGAGGTATTTAGACCAAATTCTGAAAATAATTAAATTGTATAAAAAAGATATAATTAGAATTGAATTTAAAATTATTGATCAAAAAGTTGATAAGGATTTAAACGACACAACAAATATTGAAAATACCCAAAATGAAAATGTTTCATTTATAAAAGACTCGTACCTTCAGTATAACCGAATAGATCCAAACAAACGATTTGATAACTTTATAACCGGATCAAGCAATAAACTTGCATATGAAGCTTCTTTAAAGGTTACAGAAACTATCTCTCATTATAATCCACTCTATATTTATGGTGGTGTAGGAATGGGGAAAACTCACTTATTAAATTCTATTGGTTTTGAGATGAAGAAAAAAAATAAAGTGATGTTCATTTCAGCTGAACGTTTCATGTATCAGTTTGTAAAGTCAATTAAATCAAATGACATGGTTAAGTTCAAAGAATATTTTAGAAATACTGACATTTTATTAATAGATGACATTCAGTTTATTAGCGGCAAAGAAGCAATGCAGGAAGAATTTTTTCATACATTCAATGCTTTGTTAGATAAAGGATCACAAATTATAGTGTCTGCTGATAGAGCACCTAATAAATTAATGCGTATTCAAGAGAGAATTAAATCTAGATTTTCAGGTGGATTGGTTGTTGACATTCAAAAACCTGATTTAGAATTACGAAAAAAAATAGTTCAAAAAAAAACAGAAGAATTAAACAATTTATATTCAGATCAACTTCAAGTATCAAAAGATATACAAGATTTTATAAGTAATGAGATCTCAGGAAGCGTTAGAGAATTAGTTGGAGCAGTTAATCGAATAGTATCCTTTTCAAGAATTTATAATAAAGTTCCAAATTTACCTGAAACTAAAGTGGTATTAAAAGATCTTTTAAATATCTCAGAAAATAAAGTAACAATTGACTTAATACAGACTATTGTGTGTAAGTTTTTTAAGATAAGCAAAAATGAAATGCTTTCTTCAAGAAGATCAAGATATCTTGTAAGACCTCGACAGACAGCAATTTACTTAACTAAAATTTTAACTTCAAAATCATTACCAGAAATAGGTAGAGAATTCTCGAATAGAGATCACACAACAATTATCCATTCTGTTAAAACAATTGAAAAAATCAAAGAAAAAGATCCAGAAATGGTAGATAATATCAATAAACTTAAAAATCAGATATTATACAATAACAAAGAAAATGAAATTTAACGTCAACCAACAAGACCTTCAGCAAGCACTAAATTATTGTCAGGGTGTAATTGAAAAGAGAAGCACGTTACCAATTTTATCTAATATTTTACTAGATGCTAGCAATTCTAAATTAACAATTACTGCTACAGATCTTGATTTAATTTTTATACACCAGCTAAATAATGTTGAAATTCTAGAAGAAGGAAAAACAACAACAACCTCGTCAATTATGTATGACATAATCAGAAAATTAACATCAGGAAAAAAAATTAACCTTAGTCTTACCGATGTAAGTAAATTACAAGTAGAATCGGAAAAATCCATTTTTAATTTGAATTGTATTAGTGCTACCGAGTTCCCATTGACTGATGAAAATTTTAATCAAAATGAATTTATTATAAAATCAAAACAATTACTGAAGCTTCTAAATAAATGTAAGTTTTCTGTTTCAAATGATGAAACTCGACATTATTTAAGTGGTATTTATTTTCACCAAACTGAAGTTGAAGATAAAAATTATTTAACAGCTGTTGCTACGGACAGTCATAGAATGTCGATTTCAAAAATCAGGCTAGATGAAAAAATTGAATTTGACCCTATTATACTTCCCAAAAAAACAATTTTTCAACTTTGTTCACTGTTAGATAGTTATGATGGTGATGTAAAAGTATCAAATCTAAAGTCAAAAATTAAGTTTGAATTGAATAATAGTATTTTAATTTCAAAACTTATTGATGGAAAATTCCCGAATTATATTCAGGTAATCCCTAAAAATAATCAAAAAAAATTAGAAATTGATTTAAAACTTTTTTTAAACTCAGTTGATAGAGTGGCCTCTGTATCTCTGGATAAAAAAGATGGTGTAAAATTTAATTTATCAAATGATACTCTAAATCTTTCGGTAAATAATACTAATAGTGGAGACGGAAAAGAAACATTAAATGTTAAATTTGATCATGACTTAGAAATAAGTTTTAACTCCAGATATTTGATTGATGTAGCTTCACAATTAGATGGTGATAGAGTCGAAATCTTCTTTAATGATACGGGTTCACCAGCTTTAATAAAAGATCCAGGCGATTTTGATAGTATTTATGTTGTGATGCCAATGAAGGGTTAATTTATTAAATCTAATTCTTGATAGATATTTTTTTCTAGAGTTTTCAAAAATTCATTTTTTTCTAGGCCAGCTGAAATAGGTTTTAATATTGATATAGTAATTGTTCTATTACTATTTTTTCCACCTTTTTTTGGCCATACGTAACCAGAGTTTATGGCTACTGGTAAACAATTTATTTTTAATTCTTCATATATTCTTGAGGCTCCTTTTTTAAATGGAGTTCTATCATCAGGCAATACCCTGGTACCTTGAGGAAAAATAATTAATGGACGATTTGATTGTGATATTGTTTTTGAAATATCATTAAAAAACCCCAAATTATCTTTAGTTGTTTTATTTCTATTTATTGAAATTGATCCTATTTTTTTTAAATACCAACCAAATATTGGAATTTGAAGAAGCTCTTTCTTTAAAATAAAAACAGGTGAATTAAAAATAGTTTGCAAATAAAAAGTTTCAAACATTGATTGATGAGATGCAGCAATAAAAAATTTATCCTCTTTGATTATATTTTCTTCACCTTTGATAAGGATTTTTACTGAAAGGATAAACCTCAAGCAAATACCAGTCCAATAGCCCATTAATTTACCACCGATTAAAACAATTTTTCTTGGTAGAAAAAAAGAAGGTAAAAAAATTATAGAAATAAAAATAATTCCAGTAAAAAAAATTATTGAAAATAAAATGTTTCTTATCATTGTCTCAAAAGCTAAATTAAATCTTTATGCTTTTGTCTTTTTCTAATTATTTTTATTTTGTTGTTTTTAATTAATATTTCTAATGGTTTTGTTCTTAAGTTATAATTTGAACTTAGTGACATTCCGTAAGCACCAACATCACATATTGCAACATAATCCTTTTCTTGAAGTTCCTGAAAGTTTTTAATAGTTACAAACTTGTCTGTGCTTTCACATATAGGTCCTACAAATTCATAAGTTTTTTTGGAAACTTTTCCAGATTTAATAACAGGTAAAGTTTTGTGAATTGCACCATATAACGCTGGTCTCATTAAATCATTCATTGCTGCATCCAATATAATGAATTTTTTACTTTCACTGTCTTTTATATAAATTACTTTTGTAATCAATGTTCCAGAATTTCCTATTATAGATCTTCCTGGTTCAAATATAATTTTACATTTCTTATTTTTTAAAAATTTTTTAATAGCTAAATTATATTTCTTATAATTAAGTTTTTTATTTTTCTCTGTGTAAGAAATTCCCATACCACCACCTAAATCGATGTATTCAAATTCATGAGATGTTTTCTTTAAAATATTATCGACTACTTTAAGCATCTTTTCATAAGGCTTATGATCTAAAATTTGGCTTCCAATATGAACACTTAAGCAATTAAGATCTATATTTTGTGAACTTTTGCAATATTCAATTATTTCATAAAATGTTTTTTCATTTACACCAAACTTATTCTCTTTTTTACCGGTTGAAATTTGGCTTAATGTTTTTGCATCAGTATTAGGATTTAATCTTAAACCAATTTTTACAATTTTATTTTTCTGTCTAGCCACTCTATTTATTTCTACTACTTCACTTTTGGATTCTGCGTTTATTAGTAAAATTTTTTTATCTATTGCGTAACTTATTTCATTTGTAGTTTTACCAACTCCTGAAAAGACAATTTTTTTTGGACTAATACCTGCTTTAAGGGCCATCATCATTTCACCAACAGATACTACATCGGCCCCAAAACCAAATTTTGATATCTCATTTATTAAATTTACATTGGTATTTGATTTAACCGCAAAACATATCAATGGTGAAATTGATTTAAAATTTTTTTTAAAATTTAAAATATTTTCTTTTAACCTTGAGTAAGAATAGCAATATGTTGGAGTACCATATTTTTTTGCAATTTTTAAAAAGTTAACTTTATCAATAGATAATTTTTTATTTATGTATTTCATTACACTCTATTTTTAGAGAATAGATTTAAATAAACTTGGTTTTTGTCCTCTTTGTATACAGGGTCACCTTTCTTGCCACATGAAAATAACAGTAGTAACATAATTAACGTAAATGTGATTTTTTTTATCATTTTAATTTTTTATATTTAGTTATCATTTTTTTAATATTTTCAAAAGAAGTTCCCCCAAATGATTTTTTTGAATTTATAGAGTTTTTTAAATTGAAAATTTCTAAAACTTTTTCTGTCAATTTTGGTTCAATTTTTTTAAGTTCATTTAAACTTAATTCGTTTAAATTTTTCTTTCTTTTTTCAGCCATGTTAACAATAGCAGCTGTTTTTTGATATGCCTTTCTAAATGACACGTTGTGTTCTCTAACTAAATAATCAGCTAGATCTGTTGCTGTAATATGGCCTGTGTTTGCAAGTTCAAGCATCTTCTTTTTATTTGCACTACAATTTTTTAAAACTTCATCAAATATTTTTAAGCAATTTATTAGAGTGTCATTAGAATTAAAAACTAATTCCTTATCATCCTGTAAATCTTTAAAATAAGAAAGTGGCAAGCCCTTTAGTATCGTTAACATAGAAAAAAAATTTCCGTAAGAAGTACCAGTTTTTCCTCTTAGATATTCTAAGAGATCAGGGTTCTTTTTTTGAGGCATAATTGAAGAGCCTGTAACAACTTTATCTGACAAGTTGATTAAGTTAAATCCATCTGAATTCCATATAATTAATTCCTCTGCAATTCTAGAAATATGCATTGAACATACTGAAATAGCGTAAAGAAAATCTACCACAAAGTCCCTATCCGAAACTGTATCTATTGAATTATTAGTTGGTCTTTTAAATCCAAGTTTTTTAGATGTAAAATTTCTATCTATATTAAACGAAGTGCCTGATAGAGCTGCTACACCCAACGGACTTTCATCTAAATTATCTAAATTGTTTAAAAATCTTTTTTTATCTCTGGTAAACATTTCCACATAAGCCATTAAATAATGGCCAAATGATATAGCTTGAGCATTTTTAAGATGAGTAAACCCTGGCATGATAGTCTCTATATTTTTTTCAGCTAGTTTAATTGTGCTTTTGATTACTTTATCTATATTATTATTAATATCTTTTGTTGCAGTTTTAATCCAAATTTTAAAATCAGTTATTACCTGATCGTTTCTTGATCTAGCTGTATGAATGTATCCAGCTTCATCACCAATTATTTGAAATAATCTTTTCTCTATATTCATATGAATGTCTTCATATTTTTTATTAAATTCAAATTTTTTGTAAGTTATTTCTTTATAAATTTTATTTAGACCATAAATAATTTTATTTTTTATTTTAAAGGAAATTATCTTTTGTCTAAAAAGCATTTCAACATGTGCAATGGATCCTTGGATGTCTTCTTTGTAAAGTCTCTTGTCTACGTCAATAGAATTACCAACTTTTTGAAATAAGTTTGACGCTTCCTTTTGTATTCGCGTGTTCCATATTGCTTGGTTGTTTTTATTTTTTGCCATGATATTTAGTTATACCTAATTAATATGAGAATTTTAGCATTATTTATTTTTTTAATTACAACTGCAGATGCTAGTGATTTACCAAACATTAAAAATATTGTTATTCATAAAGTTCCAAAAACGTATGAAAATGTATTTTTTTTAAATAAGAAAAATGAAAAAATTAAAATTAATGATTTCAAAGGAAAATTGTTAGTTTTAAATTTTTGGGCTACTTGGTGTCCTCCGTGCAAAGAAGAGATGCCTTCATTAGACAATATGCAAGCAAATTCATCACTTAATAATTTAAAAGTTTTTCCTATTAATATTGGTAAAGAAAAACTAAATAAAGTTGAAGAATTTTTTGTGAAATTAGACTTAAAAAATTTGGAACCTTTTTTTGATCCAGAAGTAACTTTAGCTAAAACATTTTCTCTAAGAGGAGTTCCAACATCAATATTTATAAATAAAGAAGGCGAGGAATTTGCAAGGGTTCTTGGTGACATAGACTTTAATGACAAAGATTTTTTAAAGTGGATTGAGAAATATAATTAGTTTTTAAAAAAATATGCGAAAGCTACCAAAACAAGTATAGCCACAAATTGCAGCAGAACTCTAAGCTGCATTAGTTTATTTGAATATTTTTTACTTGTTTCTCCACCTTTAAATAAAGTTCCAATACCCAAAACCAAAACTATTCCAACAGCTATTAAAAGAGCTATAGATAAAATTTTAACTAATATTCCAGAAAACATATTATTATTGTAGTGTGTTTTTAAAAATAAAAAACATAATAAATCATCTATGACATTTTGCCTTAATTCAATCATCATCAAACCAGAAGAAGGAACAGAAATTAAGAATGCGATAATTTTACTTCATGGGTATGGTGGAGATGGAAAAGACATAAGTATGTTAACTTTAAATTGGAAAAGACATCTGCCAAACACTATTTTTATTTGTCCTAATGGACATGAAAAGTGTGCAATTAATCCATCAGGATATCAATGGTTTGATTTAACCAAAGAAGATCCATCTTATATTCTTGAAGAGTCAATTAAAGCTGAAAATGTTATTAAAAAATTTATTGAGGAAGTTAAAACTGAATACAACTTATCAAATCAACAAATTTGCTTATCAGGTTTCAGCCAGGGCTGCATGATGTCTTTGAATGTTGGTCTTACCTCAAATGAAAAATTTTTATGTGTCGTAGGATTTTCAGGAAAAATAATAGATCAAATTAATTTGAAAGATAGAATAAAAAATAGCACAGATACATTACTAATACATGGTGATGTCGACCAAATTGTTCCATCAACACATTTACTTGAAGCTAAAGATTTTTTAATTCGAAATAATATTCCTGTTGAAACGTTATTAATAAAAAATTGTGACCATCACATTCCTATCGAGGCATCAAGTACAGCATTAAATTATATTTTAAAAAAAATTTAACATCTGATCATATTGATTATGATGCTAAACTAAGTTAATGTTTTAATGTGAACAACTTTATTGAACAAGATGTATCATTAGAAAAATGTCCTGCATTAGTTCTTAATGCTGATTACAGACCTCTAAGCTATTACCCACTATCATTATGGTCATGGCAAGACACTGTGAAATCAGTTTTTCTTGATAGAGTTATAATTGTAAGTCATTACGATAGAACTATCAGAAGCCCTTCATTTAATATGAAGCTACCAAGTGTTATAGCTTTAAAAGACTATATTGTTCCTCAAACGAAACCAAGTTTTACTAGATTTAACGTTTTTTTAAGAGATAAATTCTCTTGTCAATATTGTGGAAGTAATGAGGAACTTACTTTTGATCATTTGCTTCCAAGATCTAAAGGTGGAGAAACAAATTGGGACAATGTTGTTACAGCTTGTTCAGCTTGTAATGTAAAAAAAGGTGGAAAATTATTAAAACATTCAGGAATGAAATTAAATCAATATCCATTCAGACCTTCAACAGAAGATTTACATAAAAATGGTAAGAACTTTCCTCCTAACTTTTTACACAAAAGTTGGATGGATTATTTGTATTGGGATGTTGAATTAGAAACTTAAATTTTTTCAGAAATATTAATTGCAATTTTAGAACCAGTTTTAATTATTTTATCTAAAATACCATAAGGTCCTTTTTTAGTTGCACCCTTTTCATAAGCGATATCTTTATGATTAAGCTCATCTTCTCTAAATTTTGTAATTTTGTTTTTGAGAAATTTTTCATCTTCATCTAATTGATTAATTTGATTTAAGTAGTGTTCATCAATTACTTCCTCTACAGATGCTGTGCATAGCATGGCTGCCTTTTTCCCTAACAAAGTAGAACCAAATCCTAAACCAACACCTAGCAAATCCCATAGTGGTAAAAGTTTTGTAGGAGCAATGTTTCTTTTTTTAATTTCATTTTCAAAGAATTCACTATGTTCCTTTTCATGAATTTTCATATCTTCTATGATTTTTTTCAAATTTTCATCTTTGACAAATGTATTTAAAGCTAACAATTGACCTTCATATATTTTAACTGCTCCACGCTCACCAGCATGATCTACCCTTATAAATTCTTCAATTTTTTTTTTACTTACTTTTGGCATAGTTTAAATAAATTTTTAATGCATTGATTGTAATTAGTATAGAAATTACAATATTGTAAGTTGTAAGTGATAATCCAAAAATTTTAAATGTTACATCTTTGCAGCTCACTTTTTGTTCCTGCAATTGTTTTAAAATTTCTTCTTTGGAAGTTGCCTCGGAGCCATTTTTTAGGTCACAAACTAAAGATTCCTTGATAAATCCTTGTTCAATACCAAAATGATAAACTGATAAGATAGTAGCTGTTAAAAAAACAATTACCAATAAAACCAAAAATATTTTTTCAAACTGAGAAAATTTATAATTCAAGAGTATAATTACTATTGCAATTACATATGGAATTCTCTCTAAGATACAAAGATTGCATGGTTGATGACCCAAAACATATTCAATAAAGAACGCTGACAATAAAGCAACGAAACTGACAAATAAAATTAGGTTAAGAAACAATGATTTGTTATTAAGCATTAAATTTAAAAATTAAAAATATAATTCCTAATACTATAACTATTAAAATTCCAATTATAGTGAACCATTTTGAACCATGCTTCTCCATGAATTCAGTAAATAAGTCACCAAATTTATAAGATAAATAAGCAACAATAAAAAATCTAAGACTTCTTGAGATTAAACTCACAACAATAAATATAGGTAAACTAAAACCAACAACACCGCTAGCAATAGTGAATGCTTTATAGGGAAGTGGAGTAAATCCTGCTAGAAAAAGAATACTTAGCCAGGCAAAAAAACCTGATCCTTGAGACAAACTTGTCTTCAAATTTTCTACTTTATTTTCATAACCATAAAATTCAATTACATGAATAGCTAAATCATAAAACAAATAACCTAGTAAATATCCAAAAATTCCTCCTAAAACTGAAAATAAAGATGCGATTAAAAATATTTTAAAATATTCTTTTTTTTTAGCAATCACCATAGGAACAATCATTACATCTGGAGGTATAGGAAAAAACGAACTTTCAGTGAAGGAAACAATTCCTAAGTACAAATTTGAACTTTTGTGAGCAGCTAAATTTAAACACTTTTTATAAAGACTTTGGAACATTTTTTGGTTTTAATATAATTTTAGTTCTTATACTATTTAATTATAATTTAATTTAATGGGCGAATGGCGGAACTGGTAGACGCGCACGACTCAAAATCGTGTTTCGCAAGAAGTGAGAGTTCGATTCTCTCTTCGCCCACCAAAGTTTATGAATATAAAAAACTATAATAATCTTTTAGAACTATTTTATAATCAGTATACAAAAGAAAAAGCAGATCAAATTTTTCTAAAATCCTTAAAAAATCCAAACGATAAATTTTCTTGGAGAGATACTTATTTGAATATTTTAAAATTAAGCGACGAGCTTAAATCTTTAATTCAAAAAAAAGATAGATGTTTATTAATTTCAGAAAATAGACCTGAATGGATGATATCTGATTTAGCGATAATGTTAGCAGGTGGAATTACCGTGCCAGCCTATACCACTTATACCGAAAGAGATTATGAATATTTAATTGATGATTGTAATCCATCAGTAATAATTGTCTCAGATCAAGTTCAATATAATAAAATTAAAAATATAATTTCTATAAAGCCATTTATAAAAAAGGTTATCACCTTTGATCAAATTGACAGTCAATCTGATACTATATGCGTTAAAGACATTTTTTTGAGGAACGACTGTGAAGAGATCGATTTTTTAAAATTAGAAATTTCAAGAAAAGATGTAGCTTGTATTATTTATACATCAGGAACCCAAGGTAACCCCAAGGGAGTAATGCTTAGTCATGGGGGGATTTTAAATAATTGTGAAGGTTCTATTTCACTTTTAAAAGAGATAATATCTTACAAACCTAAATTCCTAACTTGGTTACCATTATCTCATTCTTATGAACACACCGTTCAGTTTGTCCAAATAGCAATTGGTGCCGAAGTTTACTACGCAGAAAGTATAGATAAGTTAATTAAAAATATGGGGGAGTGTAGTCCAGATATTATGACAGCTGTTCCAAGATTTTATCAGAATCTGTATCAAAAAATTAATTCAACTTTTAATAAAGCTACTGGTTTTAAAAAATCTCTAATAAACAAAATGCTATATCTAGGAGAAAAAGTACTAACAAATCAAAAACTTACTTTTTTTGAAAAAGTGCAAAATACAATTTGTGAAAAAATAGTTAGAAAAAAAATAAAAGCTCAGTTTGGAGGTTCTTTAAAAGCATTCATTTCTGGAGGAGGTGCGCTAGATAAAGAAGTGGGTGTTTTTTTAAATTCGATAGGTTTACCGACTTTGCAAGGTTATGGGTTAACTGAAACTTCTCCAGTTGTAAGTTGTAACCCAATAAAAGATATAAGGATAGATACAGTAGGTCCTGCTTTTAGTGGTAATGAGGTGAAAATTGCTGATGATGGTGAAATTCTGGTTAAAGGTGAAAACGTTATGTTAGGTTATTGGAATAAAAAGGAAGAGACTGAAAAAGTTTTAAAGGATGGCTGGTTATATACTGGAGATATAGGACATTTTGAAAATGGATACTTAAAAATTACTGATAGAAAAAAAGATATTTTGATTACACCAGGTGGTGACAATATTTCTCCTGTAAAAATTGAAAATGACTTACTGAAGATTGAATATGTAGAGCAAGCATTAGTTTATGGAGATAACAAACCATATTTAATAGCTATTTTAGTTTTAAATAATAATGAAAGTAATGTGTCAGATGAAAACATTTCAAAAGAAATAGAAACAATAAATAAAAACTTATCTAAGATAGAAAAAATTAAAAAGTTTTTTGTAATTAAAGATCAATTTACAATTGAAAATGGATTAATGACACCAACTTTAAAGTTAAAAAGATATAAAATTATTGAAAAGTATAAAAGTGAAATAGAAAAACTTTATTAAATTTCTTTAAATTAAGAGTTTATTTACCGCATAAACATTAACTAAATTAATAAAAAAATTTTTTATAAAAAATAAAAAAATAAAAAATATTTTTTTAAAATTCACTTTTAATTAATGATTTGACATAAGTTGTATAAAAAAATAAAAATAAGTTAACAGCGAATCAATTTGATTCGTTAAACTAAAAAGGGAGCTAAAGATGCCTAAGAAAAGAAAAAAAGCGGCAAAGAAAACTAAGAAAAAAGCTAAGAAAAAAGCTAAGAAAAAAGCTAAAAAGGCTAAGAAAAGAAGAAAATAATAACTTAGTATTCTTTACAAAAAACGCTTCTCATAACTTTTTGTGTGAGAGGCGTTTTTTTTTATTCGTCTAAAGGTTCGTCAGTTTCAGAAATAGGTTCTTCGACAGGTAAATCAGCAGTTGGAGTTTTAGGAGTAGCGCTAATAGCTTGTGTTTGTCCGCCAACATTTCTCTTTAATGCTTTATCTAATTTTTTTTGAGTGTCTTCTGGTGATAAATTTAAAATTATCTGAAATTCTGATTGCATTCTTTCATAAGCTTTTTCGAAAAGTTGTCTTTCACTATAAGATTGATCAACCATAAGATCATCACCTTTGTTTAGATCTCTTACAACTTCAGCTAATTCATAAATTTTACCTGATGAAATTTTTGCCTCATATTCTTGTGCTCTTCTACTCCACATCGATCTTTTGATTTTTGGCTTACTTTTTAATATAGAAATACATTTGTTTACTTGATTAATTGTTGCTAAAGGCCTTAGGTGAGACTGTTTGTTAACGGGTACCATACCATTAGCTTTATCTTTTTCAAATTTGATAACGTATGTTTCAACATCAATACCACCGATATTTATTTTTTTAAATTCTGTAATCTGACCAACACCATGTTTTGGATAAACAACATAGTCTTTAATTTTAAATTCTCTTTTTTCAGTTTCTTGTTTTTTAACTTTTTTTATTTCAGGTTTAACCTCATTAGTTTTTGATATTCTTAAATTATCTACTTTCGGTTCATCTGACGTTTCAGTAGTTTTTGAAACTTTTTTTATTTTAGGGGATTTATTTGGAATTTTCTTTAATACTTTTTTAGCTTTTTTTACTACTACTTTTTTTACTTTTTTAATTTTAGGTTTTACAACTTTTTTGACTTTAGTTACTTTTTTCTTTTTAACTTTTTTTGTCATTTCTTTATCTGATTTTCCTTTAAAGATTTTCTTTAAAATACTTTTCGTACTTATTTTGCTCATTTTTAAATTTTTCGTGATCCGCAGGGGGATCTTTTTTCTCACTTATGTTTGGCCAGATTTCTGAATACTTTTTATTGATCTCTAACCATTTTTCGCTTCCAGGTTCAGTATCTGCTTTTATAGCATCAACAGGGCACTCTGGCTCACAAACGCCACAATCTATACACTCATCCGGTTTAATTACAAGCATATTTTTCCCTTCATAAAAACAATCAACCGGACAAACGTCTACACAATCAGTAAGTTTACATTTAATACAATTATCGTTTACAATATAAGTCACTCTTTACTTTCCTCTTTTACTTTATGCTTAATATCCCCCATAGTTTTACTGTCAATGTATAAAAGTCCCGCTAATCTTCTCATAAGATTTGTTTCATACATATCTGCATCTTCATTAGAATAAATAATTGACCAAAGAGCTCCCACTATTTTAATTTTATCTTTTTCAGGTAAATTTTTAATTTCTCTTGTGAAGTCTAAAATTTGGTTTGAATTTTCCTCAATAATTTTTGCATCTTGTATAGTTTTTGTGATTTTTTCACTTTCAAGGCCCAACTCTAGAAGTGTTTTTTTAATTATTTCCTCCTCTTTGTCAGTATAATTTTCATCTATTTTTGCAGCATGGATTAATAAAGCACAAACTTTTACTATAAAATTATTCTCTCCTTTTTTATCTGTCTTTTTAAAAAACATAAAATTAACCTAACTTGAGATTTTTAAGAACTTTAAATGGATTTTCATTTGAAACTTTTTTGTTCTGTATTTTTTTAAATTTTTTAACAGGATTATATTTAAAAAACATGTCTTGTTCTTTCTCATAAGTTTTATAACCCATTTTTTGTAATAATTTTTTAAAGTTCTCTTTGCTGCACCCTAAAAGATTTAACATTTCAGGTATCATTTTTATTTCATTATTTTCTTTTGAAGTAGCATTAATAATTTGTACAAAGAGTCTTTCAAGAATATCTATTCTTACAAAAAGATTATCAAATTTTTCAAATCCACAGAGAAGCATAAAGTTTTTATTTTGAGAATCTTTATCTTCTAAAAAATTTAATCCAAAAGTTGGTGGTTTTAAATTATAGAATTTTTGATGAAAATTTTTCCACAATAAGGTTCTTAAAGATACAGCATCTGGTTTTATAAGCTGATAAAGGAATACATGGTATCTTCCAAATTTTACACCCAATTCTCTTAGTACTTTTCTATCTATTTGTTCAAGATTTTTTAAATAATCAGAAACTTGTTCTCTTTTTAAAACACCATTATTTTCATAAAGCTGATAAGCCAAAGCCTTAATTGAAGACTTATCTTCTTTAATGTTTTTTAAATCTATTAAACTTTTCAAGACATCGCTTATCTTAGAGTTTAGCCATTTTTGAATAAAATCATTTAGTTTTTGTTTTGGATTTTGTTCAATAATGTCATCAACAACTAAAGTAAAATTAGGACTTAAATAATCATTTCCTGGCAACAGTCTAGCAATTGGAAATTCATTCCAATATATTTTAAAATCCTCTTTTAAATCTATCAATCCCGTATCTATAATTAATTGAATTCTTTTATCAAACTCAGGCCCAATTGATTGTCTAGCAGCTTTTTTTAATGACTTGATATCAGTTTCAAGAGAGCCTTTTTTTAAATCTAATTCTAATTTCAAACCTTTGATTTTACCAATAAACTGATCATCTATTTTAACGTCATTGTTCTGTAATATTTCAGTTTTGAATTCCATGTCTTGTTTTAAACCTCTTGCAAGTATACTTGCTCTTTTGTCGATAAAAGTCTTGGTAAGTTCTTCATGAAGTCTGTCAGAAAGTCTATCTTCTAAATGTTTTGTTTTTTCTATCCAATAATTTTGATTTTCTACCCAATTATTTTTATTTGAAACATAAGACCAAGTTCTTACATTTGCAATTCTATTTGATAAAGAATCTACATTTCCCTCTAATTTATCAAGTTTCATGAGCTGTAATCTCATGTAATCTTCTGAAATTAGACCTTTTTCACTGTTTAAAAATTTAAAAACATTTCTGATCACTTCATAATGATTGCCGTAGGTTTTTTTAACAAAATCAGGTATCTGACAACATTCCCATAATAATTTGAGAGTTCTTTCGTTAAATTCTAGATTATTTTTTTCATCTTTTATAAAATATTTTAGCGCTCTTTCATCCTCACATTCGTGAACTTTTCTTAACCATTCCATTTGGGGTCTTTCTTCAAGACTTTTAATCAGTGAATTTGGGTTATTGAAATTAAGATCAGAATTTCTCCAGAATAAAGTTCTTATTTCCTCAAATTTATGTCCTTCAATTAATTCCACTTCTTCAGGTGAAATTTCTTTACAATCACCAGTTATTCCAAAACCACCATCATTCAAATATCTTCCAGCTCTTCCCGCTATTTGACCTATTTCAGATAAATTTAATTTTCTTAATTTTTTTCCATCAAATTTTTTAAGATTTGAAAAATATACATAATCTAGATCCATATTTATTCCCATTCCAATAGCGTCAGTGGCTACTAAAAAATCGACATCTCCAGATTGGTAAAGTTCTACTTGAGCATTTCTCGTTTTAGGACTTAATGAACCCATAACTATAGCTGCCCCACCCTTTTGTCTTCTTATTAATTCTGCTATTGCATAAACTTCCTCCGCTGAAAAAGCTATGATTGCAGTTTTTCTATTTATTCTTGATATCTTTTTATGTCCGGCATAGGTGAGTTTTGATAATCTATCTCTATTAATAAATTCTAAATCCTCATTTAATTTAGATATGATGTTTTTAATAGTACTAGAACCCATTAGCATTGTAAGTTTTTCACCTCTTAAATTTAATAATCTATCTGTGAATATGTGACCTCTTTCATGATCTGCACACATTTGAATTTCATCTATGCCCACAAATTCTAAATGTTTTTCAATAGGCATTGATTCTACTGTGCATAAATAATATTTTGCGTTTGTAGGAATTATTTTTTCTTCACCAGTAATTAAAGCAACTTTGTCTATACTAATTTTTTTTATTACTTTATCGTAAACCTCTCTTGCTAATAATCTTAATGGGAACCCAATCATTCCGCTGTCAAAAGATAGCATTGTGTCAATTGCAAGATGAGTTTTACCTGTGTTTGTTGGACCTAGAACAGCTGTAATTTTATTTTTAGGCATTTCTATCTTTGGTGTATAATTTTTTTTACCTACCAGATATTGTTAGTGCTAAAGAACAAAAATAGACTAAAACATGACCGAATCGGAGGGTAAAAAGTTCTCATTTTTATATTAATATTAATGAGAATATCATAATTGAGATTAATTCTATAATAGTAATTTAAAAAAATAAAAATGACCAATAAACTTTGGGAAGCATCTTTTAAAGAGAAAAAAAATTCAAATCTTTATGCTTTTGAGAAATTTATTTCAAAAAAAATCAAAAAAAAATTTAATTTAAATTACAAAACTTTTTTAAATTGGACTATTAAAAATTCTCCTGAGTTTTGGAATTATTTTTGGGAATTTTCAGAAATTAAAGGATTGAAAAGTAAAAAAAAAATTAAAAAATCTAAAATATTTTATAAAAATTTATTCTTACCAGGTAGTAAGTTAAATTTTGGTGAGAATTTATTGTCAAAAAATAATGATGATAAGGCGATTACTTTTATAAGCGAAAATGACTTTAGAGAAGAAAAATCTTGGAGAGAATTAAATTTAAGTACAGGCAAAATTGTAAAGTTTTTAAAGGAAATTAAAATTAAAAAAGGAGATAGAGTTGCAGCTTATATGCCTAATACTATTGAGACAGTTGAGGCGTTTATAGCAGCGAGTACTATAGGAAGCATTTGGTCATCATGCAGTCCTGATTTTGGTATTAAAGGTGTTGTTGAGAGATTTTCTCAAATTAATCCAAAAGTTTTGTTCATTACAGACCAGTATTTTTACAATGGGAAAAAAATTAATGTATTAGAGAGATTATCTGAAATTTTAAAATCTATTCCGTCAATTAAAAATGTTGTGATTGTTAATTATCCTGGAAAAAAATATGTCACTAATAAAAGTAAATATAAGAAAATAAATTTAATTAAATGGCGTGAGATTATTCATAATCAATCTGAAAAAATAAATTTTAAAAAGTATGATTTCGAAAGTGAGTTGACTATTTTATATTCAAGTGGAACAACTGGAAAACCAAAATGTATTTGCCACAGAACTGGTGGAGTTCTTCTTCAACATAAGAAAGAACACCAATTACACTGCGATATAAAAGAAAATGATAACGTGTTTTATTTTACTACTTGTGGTTGGATGATGTGGAATTGGTTAGTAAGCTCGTTAGCTTCAAAGGCATCAATAGTACTTTTTGATGGTTCTCCAATGTATAAATCAAGTGATTTACTTTTAAAAATAGCACAAAGAGAAAAAATTACTCTGTTTGGAATTAGTGCTAAATATATTGATGCTCTAAGAAAATTAGAACCTAATCTTAAATTTAAATATAAACTTCAAAAACTAAAAACAATATGTTCAACAGGTTCTCCTTTATCAAGTGAAGGTTTTAAATATGTTTACAAAAATATTAAAAAGAAAGTTCATCTCTCATCTATTTCGGGTGGTACAGATATTGTATCGTGTTTTGTTTTAGGAAATGTATATCAGCCAGTAAATATTGGTGAAATACAAAATTCTGGCTTAGGTTTAGATGTTGATGTCTTTAATGATAGTGGCAAATCTTTAAAAAATTCTAAAGGTGAACTTGTTTGTAAAAATCCATTTCCATCAATGCCTCTTAAATTTTGGAATGATAAAAATGACGTAAAATATAAAAAAGCTTACTTCAATAGATATAAAAATATTTGGCATCATGGTGATTATGCTGAAAAAAGAAATACCGATGGTTTTATTATACATGGAAGATCTGACACTACCCTTAATCCAGGAGGTGTAAGACTTGGTACTGCTGAAATATATTCTGAGGTTGAAAAGTTTAAAGAAATTAAAGAAGCACTAGTAGTTGGTCAATCTTGGGATAATGATATAAGAATAATTCTTTTTGTTGTAATGAGTAATGAATACATACTTAATGATTCTTTACTTAATAGAATAAAAACTCAAATAAGAATAAATGCATCACCAAGACATATCCCTAGTAAAGTAATTGTTGTAAAAGATATTCCAAGAACCAAAAGTGGTAAAATTGTTGAGCTTGCAGTTAAAAGCACTATAGAAGGAAGTGTTGTTAAAAATAAAGAAGCTTTAGCAAACCCAGAAGTATTAAAACAATACAAAAATTTGAAACAGTTAAGTTATTAAATGTTAAAAAATATAGTTAAAGATTTAAAACCATCTTCTACGCTAGCAATTAATGAAGCTTCAAAAAAACTTGAAGATGAAGGAAAAAAAATATTTAAATTTGGTTTTGGACAATCACCCTTTAAAGTTCCACAAGACGTAGTAGAGGAGCTTAAAAATAATGCGTATCAAAACAAATATTTGCCCATGCAAGGTCTTTCAGAGCTAAGACAGTCTGTTGCAAAATACACATCAAAGAAAAAAAATTATGAATATAATTCTGAAAATATCATTATAGGACCAGGCTCTAAAGAGTTGATGTTTTTACTTCATGTAATATTCGATGGTGAAATTATATTACCTGCACCAAGTTGGGTTTCTTACGCGCCACAAGCAATATTAGGAAGAAACAAAATTCAAATTTTACAAACAAAAAGAGAAAATAATTGGTTCCCTACAGCTCAAGAAATAGAGGAAGTAATATTACAAGATAAAAATAAAAATTATTTATTATTTTTAAATTCCCCTAATAATCCTTCAGGGCAAGTTTGTGAAAATTTGGAAGAAATTTCTAATGTTGCAAATAAACATAATCTTATAATTTTATCTGATGAGATATATTCAGAACTGACTTTTACAAAAAATTATAAGTCTATTTCAAATTTTTGTCCTGAAAAAACAATTATCAGTACCGGTCTAAGTAAATGGTGTGGAGCTGGTGGTTGGAGATTGGGATATTTTATTGTTCCAGAGAGCTTAAATGACATAAAAAACATGATTAATGTTTTAGCGAGTGAAACCTTTTCAGCAGTAAGCGCGCCTATACAATATGCTGCAATAAAAGCTTATGAAAACAATCATAGCGAATACATTAATAAATCTAGAAATATTTTAAAGGCTGTCGGCAATTATGTTTATCAAAATTTAAAATCAAACAAAATTTTAATTAATGAACCTCAAGGAGGTTTCTATTTAATGCCTGAATTTTTAAATTCTAAATTTAAAACTTCATCAGGAATGTGTGAAAATATTTTAAAAGAAACAGGTGTTGCATTATTGCCTGGATCAGATTTTGGATTTAATGAAAGTAAAATGCTTGCAAGATTAAGCTTTACTGATTTTGATGGAGAAAAATTCATGAATAATATTAAGGAAGACCAATCTATTGATTTTAATATAATCGAAAAGTTGGCACCAAAGGTTGTAGAAGGTGTTGATAATTTAAAAAAATGGTCAGAAAATCTTTAAAATCAGCCTATACATCTATTATAATTTTTTGGTAAGATTAGTTTATAAAAAATAACGACATACAATTATAGAGAGGGAAAAATAATGAAAAAAATAATCACATCCCTATCAAGTGCTTTACTGATTTTATTTGCATCACTGTCTTTAACTACAGTTGCTAAATCAGCTGAGTTCTTCACGATAGGAACTGGTGGACCTACTGGAGTATACTTCCAAACAGGTAACGCTATATGTAAAATGCTTCATAAATCAGCAATTAGTGCTGAGCACGGTAGAAAAAAAGGTACAGCTAAAGCGTATAGATGTACTGCTCCATCGACAGGTGGTTCAAACTACAATATTGGACAAATAGCAGCTGGAGAATTTCAATTTGGCGTAGCTCAATCTGACTGGCAATATCACGCAGTGAATGGTTCAAGCAAATGGGAAGGAAAACAGTTTAGTGATTTGAGAGCTGTGTTTTCAGTTCACAACGAACCTTTTCAAATTTGGGCTAGAAAAAAAGCAAGAATTAAAGATTTTGCAGACTTAGAAGGTAAAGTAGTAAACATTGGTAACCCTGGTTCTGGTCAGAGAGGAACTATGGAAGAGCTAATGAAAGCTATGGGTGTTGATAATAGTTTCTTTAAATCAACAACAGAGTTAACTTCTTCAGAGCAAGTGAAAGCTTTATGTGATGGTAAAATTGATGCATTTGGTTATTCGGTTGGATTTCCAAATGGTGCAATGGAACAAGCAGCAACTTGTGCTGCTAAAGCATCTCCAATCAATTTGACTGGACCAGAAGTTCAAGGCTTAATTGATGGTGCTGATTATTATGCGCAGGCTGTAATTCCTAAAGGCACTTATACAAAACAGAAAAAAGATGCTACTACATTTGGTGTTAAGGCAACTGTGGTAACTTCGGCTGATGTTTCTGAAGAATTAGTATACTTAGTTACAAAAGCAGTTTTTGAAAACTTCGATGATTTCAAAAAACAACATCCAGCATTTGGATTTTTGGAAAAGAAAAACATGATTAAAGATGGTTTATCTGCTCCACTACATCCTGGTGCAATTAAATATTATAAAGAAGCTGGATTAATGTAATCTAAGTTTTTTACTTTTTAAAAGGCCTGGTAATTTTTACCGGGCCTTTTTTTTATGGTATGAATATTTCTTATGAGTGATTCAATTAGCGCCAATATAAAAAATAAAATAAGCGAAGATTTATCACCAACCAGAAACATTACTGGATTTCATTTAAAGGTAGTTTCTGCAATAGCTATCATTTGGTCCTTATTTCAACTTTGGTACGCATCACCATTTCCATTTATGTTGAATATTGGAATGTTTAAAGGTTTACCTGCGAGAGCAATACATTTAGGATTTGCATTAACTTTAGCATTTTTAATCTACCCAGTAGCAAAAGGAAAAAAAATTTCATTTTTTGATATTATTATAAGTTTTGTGGGCGCTTTTTCTTGTCTCTATATTTATTTTTTTTATGATCAATTAGTAGAGAGGGGTGGTGTTCTTTTAAGTTTGAAAATCACTGATACATTCAATTTTCCAGTGGAATTAATTTTAGGAGGATGTGGTATTTTAATACTTTTAGAGGCCACAAGAAGAGCAATTGGATTACCTTTGGTAATCATTGCAACTTGTTTTTTATTATTTTCATATTTTGGAAGGTATGCACCAGAGATAATTTCTCATGGAGGCTTGTCTTTAAATAGATTAGTAGGATTTCAATGGTTGGATCAAGAGGCAATATTTGGAATCCCTATTGGTGTTTCTGTAGATTTTATTTTTCTGTTCGTTTTATTTGGTGCCTTACTCGAAACAGCAGGTGGAGGTAAATATTTTTTAGATTTAGCCTTTGCGATGGTTGGTAAAATGAGAGGTGGACCAGCCAAAGCTGCAATTCTAGGTTCAGGAATGACTGGCTTAATCTCAGGATCATCAATTGCTAATACCGTAACTACTGGAACATTTACTATTCCAATAATGAAAAAAACAGGTTTCTCTAAAGAAAAGGCAGGTGCAATTGAGGTTTCGTCATCTGTAAATGGACAAATAATGCCGCCTGTGATGGGTGCCGCAGCATTTGTAATGGCAAGTTTTATTGGGGTTACTTATTTTGAAATAGTTAAACATGCTTTTTTACCTGCAATTATTTCTTATATTGCTCTATTTTATATATCTCACCTAGAAGCTTTAAAATTAAATCTCAAAGGAATGGACGATGCCGATGTTCCTAATTTGAAAAAAACATTTTTATCTGGAATTCACTTTTTAATTCCTATTTTTGTTTTAATTTATACTCTTGTTTATTTAAGGTTCACTGCTTCGTATTCAATTTTTTATGCAACAATTACTTTAATTTTAGTAAATCTAATTAACTTAATTATTAAAAATAATTACTCTAAAGATTCTTTTAAAGAATGGTTTAATCAAACAATCGTTGGTTTTGAAAAAGGGGCATTGAATATGGTAGCAGTTGGTATAGCAATTGCTACAGCTGGTATCATAGTAGGTGCAGTTGGCTCAACAGGCTTAAGTACAAACTTAATTATTGTTATCGAATCTATTGCTAAAGATAACGTCACAATACTATTATTTTTAACAATAATTTTATGTTTGTTGTTAGGAATGGGTTTACCAACTACAGCAAACTATGTTGTGGTTGCATCTTTGATGGCAACTGTTTTAGTTGATGTTGGAAATGCATCTGGGTTTATTTTTCCACTTATAGCAGTTCATTTATTTGTTTTTTACTTTGGACTGATGGCAGATGTAACACCGCCAGTAGGGTTAGCTTCTTATGCAGCTGCAGGAATATCTGGAGGAGACCCATTAAGGACTGGAGTTCAAGCATTTTGGTATAGTTTAAGAACAGGAATATTACCAATAGTCTTTTTGTTTAATCATGAACTTTTACTTATTGGTATTGAGAATATCTGGCATGGGCTTATTGTTATTATAACATCATTAATCGGAATTTTAGTTTTTACATCAGCAACTCAAGGTTGGTTTGTAAATAGACTTAAATGGTATGAGATAATTATTTTTTTAATTATTTCTATTTCTTTATTGTCTCCAGATTTTGTTCTAAATAAATTTTACCCAAAATATAATTATCAAGAAATTAATAAAATCAATTCATTAAAATTTGATTCAAAAAAAGAAATCCAAATTAAAGTAACAAGACCCAGTTTATATGGAGAAAGATATAAACTTTTTGTAATATCAAAAAATACCTTTGAAGATCATTTTACTCTAGAGGATTATGGGATTACTTTATTGGTGCAAGATGAAAAAATAATTGTTGATAATTTAAAATGGAATGGAGAGGCAAAAAAAAATGGTTTTGAAATGGGTGATTATATTAGTGAATTCAAAATTGAAAACTTTGATAGACCATCGAAAAATATAGTTTATCCAATCGCTTTAATTTTATTAGTTATTTGTGGATATTTTAATATCAGAAGAAAAGAATAAATTAACCACCTGGACCTAAGTTTGAAGGTTTAACTTTTAAAATTTTCCAAACACCTGTTGCTGATGTTATAATTTTATTATTACATTTTAGCTCACAAAATAAAAATATTAATGTATTTGTTTTTTTTAATATTTTTGTGTGCCCAATAATTTCATCACCAACTTTTGAGGCACCAATAAATTTAATATCTAATGAAATAGTTACACATGGAGCGTTACCAGCAGATCTGTGAGCTGCGGTTCCAGCACCAGCATCTATTAATGCTGATAGATAGCCTCCATGAGTTATTCCTGCAGCATTTAAGTGATTTTCATTTATAGTAGATTTAAATTCATATTCAGTTTCAGAGATGTTTCTAAACAAAACACCTCCATTATGTTTCATGAACCCTGGGGTTAGACTTATTTGTTCAAACTCATTACTCATAAAATTTACAATACAATTGTTAATAGCAATAATAACAATGTAATAATTATAAAAAAGTAAATTACTGATTTTTGTAAAGAAGCTTTTAATAGCCAATCAATCATTTTTTTCCTTTTTGGTGGACCGCCCAGAACTCGAATCTGGAATCTCCCGGTTCGTAGCCGAGCGCCTTATCCAATTTGGCCAGCGGTCCAAAATTAATTTTATTAAAGATACTGTATTTTATGGTTTTATTAACAAATTTTGTTCAATTAAAACACAGCTTTGCATAAAAAGATTAATTAATGTGATAAAATAACATAAAAATATATTTTATTTGAGTGTATAAGCCTTTTAAATAATGAGCGAAAAACTACTTGTTCCTGACATTGGTGATTTTGAGAATGTTGAGGTAATAGAATTACTTGTAAAGCCAGGAGACACAATCAAGGAAAATGATCCAGTAGTTACAATTGAAAGTGATAAATCTAGTGTTGAAATCCCATCAACTATTTCAGGAAAAATTGATACCGTTAATGTCAAAGTAGGTGATAAAGTTTCAAAAGGTGATTTACTTTTAAGTTTAAGCAATTCAACCAAAAGTCTTCCAGAGAGCAATCTTCCTAAAGATACAGAAAATATTATTAAACAAGCTGAGGAAGCAATGGCTGTAAATAAAGAGGAGCCGGTGAATGTTCCAGAGCCAGCTAAAGAAAAAAAACAATCTATAATTCAAGTTACAAATGGATTAGATACAGATCCTTTAGAAACTCAAGATTGGCTAGAGTCTTTATCTGCAGTAATTTCAAAAGATGGAAATCAAAGAGCTCATTTTTTAATTAAGGAATTAATTAACAAAGCCTATCGTGAAGGAGCAAATATTCCTTACACCCAAAATACTCCGTATATAAATACCATTCCTCCTGAGGCTGAAATAAAATCAAATGGAGATCAAAATATTGAGAGAAGAATAAGATCTCTGATCAGATGGAATGCAGCTGCAATGGTAGTAAGAGCTAACAAAAAATTTCCAGAATTAGGTGGACACATAGGAACCTTTGCATCTGCTGCAACTTTATATGATGTTGGAATGAATCATTTTTGGAGAGCAAAAAACAATAAATTTGGAGGTGATCTAGTATATTTCCAAGGACACAGTGCACCTGGAATGTATGCTAGAGCATTTTTAGAAGGTAGATTAACTGAGAAACAATTAGATAGTTTTAGACAGGAAGTAAAACCTGGAGGATTATCTTCATACCCTCACCCTTGGCTAATGCCAAATTTTTGGCAATTTCCGACTGTTTCAATGGGGTTAGGACCAATGCTTGCAATTTATCAAGCAAGATACATGAAATATTTAATCAATAGAGGATTGATTAAAGATGAAGGACGAAAGGTCTGGGCTTTTTTAGGAGATGGTGAAATGGATGAACCAGAATCCATGGGTGCAATTGGATTAGCAGCTAGAGAAAAACTAGATAATTTAATTTTTGTAATTAATTGTAATCTCCAAAGACTTGATGGACCTGTAAGAGGAAATGGAAAAATTATACAAGAACTTGAAGGTAGCTTCAGAGGTGCTGGATGGAATGTAATAAAAGTTATTTGGGGTTCATATTGGGACTCATTATTAGCTAATGACAAATCTGGTCAATTAGTAAAAATTATGAATGAAACTGTAGATGGTGAATACCAAGCCATGAAAGCAAGAGATGGTGCATATGTACGAGAAAAGTTTTTTGGAAAAAATCCAGATACTTTGGAGATGGTTTCATCTATGTCAGATAAAGATATTTGGAGATTAAATCGAGGAGGACATGACCCCCATAAGGTATACGCAGCTTATGATAAAGCAATTAAAAACCAAGGAAGTCCAACTGTTATTATTGCAAAAACAATCAAGGGATATGGAATGGGAAAAACAGGTGAAAGTGTAAACACTACTCACCAAACTAAAAAATTAGATGTGGATGATCTTATGTATTATAGAGATCGTTTTGATGTTCCTCTAACTGATGAACAAGTTAGAAACATAGAATACTTTAAGCCTGATGAAAAATCTCCAGAGATTAGATACATAAAAGAAAGAAGGCTTAAACTGGGAGGTTATTTGCCAGAGAGATCAACCTTTGCAAAACCTATTAAAGCACCATCAAAAGATATTTTTGATTTTATGAAAGTTTCAACTGGTGAAAAAGAAATGTCTACCACAATGGCGCTGGTCAGAATGTTAACTAATTTGTTAAGAGATAAAAATATTTCACCTAGATTAGTTCCAATTATCCCAGATGAAGCTAGAACATTTGGTATGGAAGGTTTTTTTCAAAAAATTGGAATATACGCTCATGAAGGACAGAAATATGAGCCCGAAGATGCTGCACAACTAAGTTCTTATAGAGAAGATAAAAGTGGACAGGTACTTGAAGAAGGAATTAATGAGGCAGGAGCGATGTCTTCTTGGATAGCAGCTGCAACTGCTTACACAAATCATGATATTGAAATGATACCGATATATATTTTTTATTCTATGTTTGGATTTCAAAGAATTGGAGATTTAGCTTGGGCTGCTGGTGATAGCCAAGCTAGAGGTTTTTTAGTTGGTGCAACAGCTGGAAGAACAACATTAGCAGGTGAAGGATTACAACATCAAGACGGACATAGTCATTTGATTGCATCAACAATTCCTAATTGTGTAACTTATGATCCTACATTTCACTATGAATTGGCAACTATTTTTAGAGAGGGTCTAAGAAGAATGCATGAGAAGAAAGAAAATGTTTTTTATTATATTACAACAATGAACGAAAATTATTCACATCCTGAAATGCCTAAGGATAAAAATTGTGAAGAGGGAATTCTTAAAGGAATGTATAAGATAAAGGAATTTAGCAAATATAAAAAAACGAAACTTCAACTTTTAGGCTCAGGAACGATATTAAGAGAGATGATGTCAGCAGCTGAAATTTTACAAAACGATTATCAAATTGATAGTGAAATATGGAGTGTTACAAGTTTTAATGAGTTAAGAAAAGATGGGATGGAAGTTGAAAGATATAACCTTCTAAATCCGGACAAAACTCCTAAAAAATCATATGTAGAGCAATGTCTTGGAAGTACTGAAGGACCAATTATGGCAGCATCTGATTATATGAGAATGAACTCTGATCAAATAAGACCTTACACAAACAATAAGAGCTTTTATTCTCTAGGTGCAGATGGTTTTGGAAGAAGTGATACTAGAAAAAATTTAAGAAAATTCTTTGAGGTAGATAAAGAACATTTAGTAGCTTATGGATTAAGTATTTTAGCAAAAGAACAATTGATAGCTTCAAAATATGCAAAAGATGCTATGAAAAAATACAAAATTGATGGCGATAAACCTATGCCAACAAAATTATAATGTTAGATATTGAAATTAAGGTACCAAATATAGGAGATTTTAAAGATGTTGAGGTTATTGAGGTATTAGTAAAAAAAGGCCAATCAATTAAAAAAAATGACCCTTTAATTACAATAGAAAGTGATAAGTCTAGCGTAGAAATACCATCTAGTTTTGAAGGTAAAATTTCTAACTTAAATATAAAAGTTGGAGATAAAGTATCTGAAGGAGATTTAATTTTAACTTTAGAAAAGTCATCACAGATAAATCAAAAAGTTGAACAAAAGCCAATAATAGAAAAAGAGTTCAAAAAAATTGAAGTAATAGAACCTGAAGTTCAACAAGAAACTAAAGTTTTAAATAATGTATCTAACATTTCATCAGCAAGCCCAAAAGCTAGAAAATTTGCTAGAGAACTCGGTGTAGATATAAATAAAGTTTTAGGAAGCGAGAGAGATGGAAGAGTAGTTGAAGATGATATAAAAAAATTTGTAGCGTTAAGATCAAATAATAAAGTTGAAGTTGTTGAGGAAAAAAAATCAAACAAAATTAAAAATGAATTTGAGCATTCAGATTTTGGTGAAATAGAGATCACAGATATACCAAGAGTAAAAAAATTATCATCAAAGTACTTAACAAATTCATGGACCACTATACCTCATGTTACAAATCATGATGAGGCTGATATTACAGAAATGGAAAGCTTCAGAAATTCTTTGACTGATATTTATACAGGAGAAAAAATTAAAATTACTCCTTTAGCATTTATTGTAAAAGCCTTAGTTGCTTCGCTCCAAAAGTTTCCAAGTTTTAATTCCTCAATTGATGAAATTGAAACCGGCAAAATGACAATGAAAAAATATTACCATGTAGGTATAGCTGTAGACACTCCAAATGGACTAATGGTTCCAAAAATTAGAAACGCTAATAATAAAAAAATTTCTCATATTAGTAGAGAGCTGAGAGAGGTAAGCGAGCTTTGTAGAAATTTAAAAATAGACAAAAAAGAATTGTTTGGTGGTTCGATGACCATTACTAGTTTGGGTGGAATAGGTGGATCATTTTTTACACCAATAATAAATTATCCTGAAGTAGCAATTTTAGGAGTAGGAAGATCAGAGAAAAAACAAATTTATATAAATGGAAAGTTTCAAACTAGAACAATGTTACCGATTTCTTTGTCTTATGATCATAGAATTATTGATGGTGCTGAGGCAGCAAGATTTAACAATGATCTTAAAGAAAACTTAGGCAAAAATTTTGCTTATAAGCTAGCTGTATAGTCTAAAATGTCCAAACCCATTTCCCTATTTAGTGCCTTGTTATGTACTTTTATATGGGGCACAACTTTTATTGCTCAAGATACTGGTATGGACAATATTGGTCCTTTCACATTTAATGCTGTTAGATTTTTTGTTGGTTTTTTAGCTATTACCCCACTCGTAATTTTATTTGAGTTAAAAAATTTTAAATCAGAATTAAAGACAGATAAAAAAACATTTATAAATTATGTGTCTTTAATAGGATTATCCTTATTTTTAGGTTCTGCATTACAACAGGTTGCTTTGCTCTATACAGATGTTGCAAATGCAGCCTTTTTTACGATCTTTTATGTACCTATGGTGCCTATCATAATTTATTTGTTCGGAAAAAAATCAATTCATTGGAGTGTATGGCCTTCAGTAATTTTATGTTTAATTGGAGGATATTTATTAACAAATTTTTACGATGCAACTGTTAGGTTGGGAGATACTTTGGTTGTACTAGGAGCTTTATTTTGGAGCACACATATTATATTTACTGGAATTATTATTTCTAAATACAATCTTCCACTTACAATTGGAGCAATTCAAACTTTAATCGTAGCTATTTTATCTTTTTTCATTGGAATTCTTTATGAAGAATTTGTTTGGAACAACATTCTAATGGAAATATATTCTATATTATATGCTGGAATATTATCTGGAGGATTTGCATTTGTATTACAGATTTATGCACAAAAAAATATTTCACCTGCACCAGCAGCAATTATTTTCTCCCTTGAGGGTGTATTTGCAACTGTAGCTGCATGGTTTATTTTAAATCAAGTATTAGATATAAATAATATACTTGGATGTTTTTTTATTTTGTGTGGAGTTTTATTATCACAATTACTCCCACTTATAAAAAGAAAAAAAATTTAATAAATTAAACTAAACAATACTAAAGCAATTATTATTCTATAAATTACAAATGCATTCATAGAAAACTTATTTATAAAAATTAAAAAATATTTAACTGTTAAAAAAGAAAGAATAAAAGAAGATATAATTGCAATTATTACCAAATAATTAAATTCTGTTGGTTGATTAAAAATATCTTTTAAACTAAGTACACTTGCACCAGCTAATGCTGGGATAGATAGTAAAAAAGATATTTTACTCGAATCTACTCTATTAAATTTTAAAATTCTCGCAGCTGTTATTGTAATACCTGCTCTGCTTACTCCAGGTATCAATGATAAAATTTGCATTATTCCTATAAATAGAATTGATTGAATATTTAAATTTGTAGAAATTTTTTTATCAAAACGACTCTTGTCAGAGATATATAAAACAACCGCAAATATTAAAGTTGTCCATGCAATAGTTTCAATGTTTCGTAAACTATAAATTAGCCCTGTGGTATACAAAAAATATCCAAAGATTATTAATGGAATAGATCCAATAACAATTAAACTTATTAATCTTTTATTTTTATTTATGTTTAATAACTCTTCTTTAAAGTAATAAACTATTGCAAAAAGAGATCCAAGATGAAGGCTTATATCAATTAGTAATGAGCTAGATTTAAATTCATATAAACTTGAAACTAAAATTAAATGTGCAGAAGAACTTATCGGAAGAAATTCTGAAACCCCTTGAATTACTGAAAGGATTAAAACTTCTATAATATTCTGAAACATAATTTCTTCGTAGCTTATAAAGCTTATATTTCAAACAATACGATTTGATCATAGTAGCTATGCATTTATTAGAAACCTGTTTATTTATAACAAAAATGAGAGCTTAAAGGTCAATAAATATGACCTATTTAATGCTTTATTAAACAAAATCATTATATAATTTGCCTAAAATTATATTTTATATGACTGACAAAATGTTAAAATTTATAAAAATAGGTCAACAAACTCCACCTAAAAGAGAGGTTGATCAAAGAAAAAAGGATTTTAACGAGATATATGACGAATATATCAATGAAAAAGCTAAAGAGCAATCAAGCAGATGTTCTCAATGTGGAGTTCCTTTCTGTCAGGTTCATTGTCCTTTAAGTAACAATATTCCTGATTGGCTAAAGTTAACTGCTGAAGGAAGATTAAAAGAAGCATACGAGCTTTCCCAAAGCACTAACAATATGCCTGAGGTTTGTGGAAGAATTTGTCCGCAGGATAGATTATGCGAGGGAAATTGTGTAATTGAGCAGTCTGGTCACGGAACAGTTACAATTGGTTCTGTTGAAAAATATATAACAGATAACGCCTGGGAACAAGGTTGGGTTAAACCAATTGAAGTTACAAATGAAAAAAATCAAAGTGTTGGAATTATAGGAGCTGGTCCTGCCGGATTAGCGGCGGCAGAACAGTTAAGAAAAAATGGCTATAAAATTACAGTTTACGATCGTTATGATAGAGCTGGAGGATTGTTAATATATGGAATTCCAAATTTTAAATTAGAAAAAGAAATAGTTCAAAGACGAACAAAGCTTTTAAAAGATGGTGGAATAGAATTCATACAAAATTTTGAAGTTGGAAAGGATGCAAGCTTAGAGCAATTAAGAAAAAAACATGATGCAGTATTAATTGCAACAGGAGTTTACAAAGCAAGAGAAGTTAATTTACCAGGTAATGATTTAGATAACATTTTTCCAGCAATGGATTTTCTTACAGCATCAAATAAGAAAGGATTGGGCGATGATGTTGAATTATTTGACAAGGGAATTCTAAATGCTGAGGGAAAAGATGTTGTTGTAATTGGTGGAGGTGATACAGCAATGGATTGTGTGAGAACTTCAATAAGACAAAAAGCAAAATCAGTAAAATGTTTATATAGAAGAGATAAAGAAAATATGCCTGGTTCAGCAAGAGAAGTTGCAAATGCTGAAGAAGAGGGTGTTGAATTTGTATGGCTATCTAGTCCTAAAGAATTTAAAGGGACTAATAAGGTAGAAAATTTAATTGTAGATCAAATAAAGTTAGGTGAACCAGATGAAACTGGCAGAAGAAAACCTGAAGTACAAGAAGGATCAAGTTATGAAATAAAAGCAGATATGGTTATTAAAGCTCTTGGATTTGATCCAGAGGACTTACCTAATTTATTTGATAGCAATGAACTTCAAGTTACAAAATGGGGAACAATAAAAACAGATTTTGATACTATGGAAACTAATCTAAGTGGTGTTTTTGCGGCTGGAGATATCGTTAGAGGAGCTTCATTAGTTGTTTGGGCAATTAAAGATGGGAGAGACGCAGCAGTTTCCATAAAAAATTATTTAGAAACAAAATCCAAAAATGAGAAAAAAGTTGCTTAATGAAAACTTATAAAAAAAATTTTGATCTACTTAAGAAAAACAATGTCTATTCTGAAGATATGGAGCATGATGCTTGTGGAGTAGGTTTAATAGCTTCAACAGAGGGAAAAAAATCCAGGAATGTTGTTGAGTATGGAATTGAAGCTTTAAAAGCTGTTTGGCACAGGGGTGCGGTAGATGCCGATGGAAAAACAGGAGATGGAGCTGGAATTCACGTAGAAATTCCAAAAGATTTTTTTATAGAAAAAATTGAGGTTACTGGACACACACACGATAATTCTGAAATCTGCGTAGGAATGATTTTTCTTCCACGTAATGACTATGCAGCACAAGAGAGCTGTAAAACAATTGTTGAAAGCGAACTAACGAAAAATGATTTTAATATTTATGGCTGGAGACAAGTTCCTGTTAATCCAAAGGTTTTAGGTGAAAAAGCTTTTCAAACTATGCCTGAAATTATTCAGGTACTTTTCAAACCTCATAATAAAGAGCTTACAAATAAAGATTTGGAGAGAAAAATTTATGAGACAAGAAGAAAAATCGAAAACGAAGCTTTCAAAAAATCATTAAATAATTTTTATATTTGTTCATTAAGTTCAAAGTCAATTATTTACAAAGGAATGTTTTTAGCTGAAGCAATTTCAGAATTTTATTTAGATTTAAATGATGAAAGATTTGTATCAAGATACGCAATATTTCATCAGCGGTTTTCAACCAATACGGCTCCAAGCTGGAATCTTGCTCAACCATTCAGAGCAATTGCACATAATGGAGAAATTAACACTTATAGAGGAAATAAAAATTGGATGAAAGTTCATGAGCAAGAAATGAATAGTCCATTATTTGATGATATAGAAAATCTTAAGCCAGTTATTCAACAAGGAGCCTCAGATTCTGCAGCTTTAGATAATGTTTTCGAATTATTAAACATTTCAGGTCAACCTGCACCATTAGCTAAACTAATGTTAGTTCCAGATGCATGGTCTAAGAAGAATAAGACTTTGCCAAAAGATCATCAGCAGTTATTTAATTTTTTAAATAGCACAATGGAACCTTGGGATGGGCCTGCCGCTATAGCCGGAACTGACAATGAGTGGGTTATTGCAGCAAATGATAGAAACGGATTAAGACCTTTAAGATATGCAATCACAAAGGATAAGTTATTGTTTGCAGGCTCAGAAACTGGGATGATCGAACTAAATGAAAAAAGAATTTTATCAAAAGGAAGATTAGGTCCTGGAGAAATTATAGGAGTAAGAATAGAAAAAGGTAAAGTATTTACTAATAAACAAATTAAGGATTACTTAGCAAAAGAGTATAAACATTTTAATTCACAAATTATTGATTTAGATGACAAACTAACGATTGAAGATGAAAAAAATTCTTTTTCAGGGGATGATTTAAGAAGAAGACAATATACTTTTGGAATTAGTTTAGAGGATCTTGAATTAATTTTACACCCTATGGCTGAGGATGCAAAAGAGGCTACAGGATCAATGGGCGATGACACCCCTTTAGCTGTGCTATCAGATAAATATAGACCTCTGTATCATTTTTTTAGACAAAATTTTAGCCAAGTTACAAATCCACCAATAGATTCTTTAAGAGAAAACAAAGTGATGAGTTTAAAAACAAGATTTGGAAATCTAGGCAATATTCTAGATTTTGATAATTTAACAAAACAGAATATTTATGTTCTTAATAGCCCAATTTTATCTAATTCTCAGTTTGAAAAATTCATCAATTTTTTTGGAAATAATTCAACAATAATTGATTGTACTTTTGAAGAAAGTAACAGTTTGTACGAAGCTATTAAAAAAATTCAAAAAGATGCAGAAATTGCTGTTAGACAAGGTGTTACACAATTAATTCTTAGCGATAAAGATTTATCAATTTCAAAACTTCCAATTCCAATGCTGCTTGCAGTTGGTGCAATTAACTCTTTTTTAATTGAGAAAAAATTAAGAGGGTATGTGTCAATCAATGTCCAATCTGGAGAAGCATTAGATACACACTCTTTTGCAACTTTAATTGGTGTTGGAGCAACAACAGTAAATCCTTATTTGGCGTTCGACAGTTTATATCAAAGATTTGAAAAAAAATTATTTGGAAAGTTTAGCTTTGAAGAATGTGTTGAAAGATACATTAAATCTGTAAATGCAGGTTTATTAAAAATTATGTCTAAGATGGGTATCTCTGTTTTAAGTTCTTACAGAGGTGGATGCAATTTTGAGACTGTTGGATTAAGTAGAACTATTGTTTCAGATTATTTTCCAGGAGTTGTATCTAAAATTTCTGGTATTGGACTTACTGGAATCGAAAAAAAAATAAGAGCAATTCACAAAGAAGCATTTGAAAGCACTGATACAATTCTTCCTATTGGAGGGATTTATAGATATAGAAAAAATGGAGAAACACACCAATATCAAGGCAAACTAATACATTTACTTCAAAGTGCAGTTGGTTCTAATTCTTATGACGCTTATAAAAGATATGCAGAGGGTATTTATAATTTACCACCAATAAATTTGAGGGACTTAATTGATTTTAGAGAAAAAAAATTAAAGGGAGCTATAGATATTTCAGAAGTAGAACCAATAGAAAATATTTTAAAAAGATTTGGAAGTGGAAGCATGTCTCATGGTGCTTTATCTAAAGAGGCACATGAAACTTTGGCTACAGGCATGAATAGAATTAAAGGTGCTTCTTGTAGTGGTGAAGGTGGTGAAGATGAAAAAAGATTTAAAGTGTTAGATAATGGAGATAGTGCAAACTCAAGAGTAAAACAAATAGCTTCAGCAAGATTTGGTGTAACAGTTAATTATTTAAACAATTGCAATGAGATTGAAATAAAAATTGCACAAGGTGCAAAGCCAGGAGAAGGTGGACAACTCCCAGGTTTCAAAGTTACCGATGAAATAGCAAAGTTAAGACACTCAACGCCTGGAGTAACACTAATTTCTCCTCCACCACACCACGATATTTATTCAATTGAAGATCTTGCGCAGCTTATTTATGATTTAAAACAGATTAATCCAAAAGCAAGAATTGGAGTAAAACTAGTTGCTTCCTCAGGAGTTGGGACTATTGCTGCAGGAGTTGCCAAAGCAAAAGCAGACATAATATTAATTTCAGGACATAACGGTGGAACTGGAGCTACTCCGCAAACAAGTGTAAAATACGTAGGTATTCCATGGGAGATGGGATTAACAGAGGCTAATCAGGTTTTAACATTAAACAATCTTAGACACACAGTTACACTTAGAACTGATGGAGGGATTAAAACAGGTAGAGATGTTGTTATAGCAGCCATGATGGGAGCAGAAGAGTATGGAGTTGCAACAACTGCTCTAGTTGCAATGGGATGCATAATGGTAAGACAATGTCATTCGAATACATGCCCCGTTGGTGTCTGTACTCAAGATGAAAAATTAAGAGAAAAATTTACTGGAACACCAGATAAGGTTGTTAATCTATTTACGTTTATAGCAACTGAGGTTAGAGAAATTTTAGCTAAATTAGGTTTTAAATCATTAAATGATATTATTGGTAGAACTGACTTACTTCGACAAGTTAGCAAGGGTTCAGATAATTTAGATGATTTAGATTTAAATCCTTTATTTGTTCAAGCAGATACTGGGAACAATACTAGATATTGTGAAAACCAAGAAATTAATTCAGTGCCAGATACTCTAGACCAAGAAATATGGCCGGAGATTGAAAAGGCTTTAGATAATTCTGAAAAAATTGAAAAAGAATATTTAATTAAAAATACACATAGAGCAGTTGGGACAAGAATTTCTCATCATTTATATAAAAAATATGGTTATGAAAAACTTGATGATAATTTTTTAGTATTAAACTTTAAAGGATCAGCTGGTCAATCTTTTGGAGCCTTTTCATCCAAAGGTTTGAAGTTAGTATTAAAAGGTGATGCAAATGATTATGTCGGCAAAGGTCTTTCAGGAGCTACAATTTCTATAAGACTACCAGAGGAAAGTAACTTAGTTTCAAATGAAAATACTATCTTAGGAAATACAGTTCTATACGGAGCAACATCTGGAAAACTTTTTGCAGCCGGTCAAGCTGGTGAAAGATTCTCTGTAAGAAATTCAGGTGCAGTTACAGTTATTGAGGGATGTGACTCGAATGGATGTGAGTATATGACTGGTGGAACTGTAGTAATTCTAGGAGATGTTGGAGATAACTTTGCTGCTGGTATGACAGGTGGTATGGCATTTATCTATGACAAATCAAAAGAATTTGAAAAAAAAGTAAACTCAGAGTCAGTAGTTTGGCAGAATGTTGAAACAGATTATTGGAAAGAAAATTTAAAAAATTTAATCAAAGAACACCATGAAGAGACAGGATCTTTGTTATCTAAAAAAATAATTGAAAATTATGATAATGAAATTAATAATTTCATTCAAGTTTGTCCTAAAGAAATGTTAGATAAACTAAAAAACCCTATCAGTTTAAAAAAAGTTATAAAAGAAGTTAGTTAATTAATAATTTTAATTCTTTTAAAATTATATTAAGCCATTTCTTATTTGATAAGCTGTGGTCACCTTTTTTTACAATGATTAATTTCTTTTTTGCTTTTGGAAATAATTTTAAAACTTTTCTAGAATAACTTACCGGTACAGCTTCATCATACTCACCATGCACCATGGTAACATTAATTTTTGAGTTTATTTTTTTATTTAAAACTCCATTTTTTCTTCCATCTTTTATAAGCTGATAAGTGATTGGATACTCATAATTCCCATGTTTTAGGTGGTATATGCCTTTTCGGATTGTTTCTTGCTTTATTTTCTTAGAAAATTTTTTCCACATCAAATTTTCTAAAAACTCGGGTGCCGACCCAATTCCTAAAAATCCCATAATTTGTTTTTTAAATATTTTGAATTGTCTTAAAGCAATCCAAGCGCCCATACTTGAACCAATGACATAAAAATTATTATTTTTTATATATTTATTTATCAATGTAGAAGTTTCTTTAGTCCATTTTGAAATATTTCCATTTGTGAATTTACCTGTAGATTTTCCATGACCTGAATATTCTAAAGCAAGAAAACTTATTTTATTTTTTCTTGCAAATTTTAAAAAAGCTTCTGGCTTTTTTCCTTCAAGATCTGACATAAATCCATGTAAGAAAACTATGAATGGAGCATTTTTATAAATTTTACAAATATGTCTAATTTTCTTAGTCTTTGAAATTTTGTGGAATCTGAAATTTGCCATAATCGTTTATAAGAATTGCTAATTAATATATAATCATACCAAATGTCATCTAATTTAAAAGTTTTGCAAGTAATCCCAAAACTTGGATATGGCGGTGCAGAGACCGGTTGTTATGATATTGCTCACTATTTGCCAGAAAACGGTTGTAAATCATTTATAGTTACTAGTGGTGGTGAGTTACTTAAATTTGTAGATAAAAGTAAAGTAAAAGTTTTTAGACTTCCAGTTCAAAGTAAAAACCCAATATTAATTTTAATTAATGCAATAATTTTAACTTTTATCATTTTATTTAATAATATTTCGATAGTACACGCTAGAAGTAGAGCGCCCGCATGGTCTTGCTTAATAGCCTCCAAGATAACAAGTAGAAAGTTTGTGACTACATTTCATGGAACTTATAATTTTAAAAGTAATTTGAAAAAATTATATAATTCAGTAATGGTTCGATCTGACTTAATTATTGCAGGATCAAACTTTATTTTTTCCCACATCAAAGAAAATTATTCAAATTACTTAAATCAAAAAAAAAAATTGTTAGTAGTATTTAGAGGAATTAATGTTGATTATTTTGACCCTACCACAAAACTTGAAACTGAACAGAAAAAATTATTAAAACAATGGGAGATAGAAAAAGATAAAAAGATTATACTTTTGCCTGGTAGATTAACTACCTGGAAGGGACAAGAGGTATTTATTGAAGCAATCAATCTTGTAAATATTGAGTTAGGTTATGAGGCATTTTATGCTGTTATCCTTGGAAGTGATCAGGGAAGAGATTTGTATAAAAAAAAACTAATAAGACTTTCAGAACAATATAGGTTGACTAAACAGCTAAGATTTATCGATCACTGTAAAGATATGGCATTAGCTTACAAAGTTTCTGACATTATTGTTTCAGCTTCTATTGAACCAGAGGCTTTTGGTAGAGTTGCTGTAGAGGCCCAGTCTATGGAGAAACCAATTATTGCTAGTAATATTGGTGGCTCTAATGAGACTGTCGTTGATGAAAAAACAGGCTATTTATTTAAAGCGGGTGATGCAAAGTCTTTAAGTCGGAAAATTTTAAAAACGCTGACAATTAACGAAACTCAATTAAAATTAATTGGTGTTGAAGGAAGAAAAAATATAGTTCAAAAATTTAATGTTGAAAAAATGTGCTTTTCTACTTATTCAGAGTATAAAAGATTAATAAATTAAATGCCTATAATTACATTACCTGATGGAAATAATATCGATTTCCCAAATAAAGTTACTGGATTAGAAGTAGCAGAAAAAATTAGCAAATCATTAGCTAAACAAGCAATGGTAATAAGTGTAGATGGCGAGTTAAAAGACTTAGAACATTTAATTGAGAAAGATTGTTCTGTAAAAATTTTTACATCTAAAAATCCTGAGGGTTTAGAAACCATTAGACATGATACTGCTCACATATTAGCAATGGCAGTACAAGAATTGTTTCCAGGAACACAAGTTACGATTGGCCCTGTAATTGAAAACGGATTTTATTATGATTTTGCTAGAAAAGATCCGTTTACAGAAGATGATTTAACAAAGATTGAAAATAAAATGAAAGAAATTGTTGATCGAGACGAGATTACCAAAAGGGAGGTTTGGGATAGAAATAAAGCCATAGATCATTTTAAAAAAAAAGGCGAAATTTATAAGGCTGAGTTAATTGAGGCAATACCGGAGAATGAAGATGTTTCAATTTATTTTCATGGAGATTGGCATGATCTTTGTAGAGGACCCCATCTTTCCTCAACAGGTAAAATTGGAAAATACTTTAAATTAATGAAAGTTTCAGGAGCTTATTGGAGAGGTGACTCAAACAATGAAATGCTTCAAAGAATTTATGGTACAAGCTGGGCTTCTCAAAAAGATTTAGATGATCATCTAAAAAGAATAGAAGAAGCAGAAAAAAGAGATCATAGAAAATTAGGAAAAGAAATGGACTTGTTTCATTTTAGAGAAGAAAGTCCTGGCTCAGTTTTTTGGCATGAGAGAGGGTGGGCATTATTTCAAAAATTAATTAATTATATGAGAAGCAGACAAGATGCTGCTGGATACAAAGAGGTAAATACGCCTGAAATTTTAGACCGACAATTGTGGGAAAAATCTGGTCACTGGGAAAAATATGGAGAGAATATGTACACATCAGAAACTCCTGATGAAAAAGTGTTTGCGATAAAACCAATGAATTGTCCTGGTCACATACAAGTATTTAATCAGGGATTGAAAAGTTATAGAGATCTTCCATTACGAATAACAGAATTTGGTAAGGTTCATCGTTACGAACCATCAGGTGCTTTACATGGTTTACTTAGAGTAAGAGCTTTTACACAAGATGATGCGCATATTTTTTGTGCGGAAGATCAAATTACGAGTGAGTGTTTAAATGTAACAAATTTAATTTTAGATATTTATAAAGACCTTGGTTTTGAAAATGTAATTTTAAAATATGCAGATCGACCAGAAGTTAGAGTTGGAGATGATGAGGTTTGGGACAAGGCAGAAGCCTCACTTCTTGAAGCAGTTAAAGCCTCTAAGTTAGAGTATAGTATTAATAAAGGTGAAGGTGCCTTCTATGGGCCAAAAATTGAATTTGTTTTAAGAGATGCTATCGGAAGAGATTGGCAATGTGGAACTTTACAAGTTGATTTAAATTTACCTGGTAGATTAGATGCATCATATGTTGATAAGGACGGAACAAAAAAAGTTCCTGTTATGCTTCATAGAGCGCTGTTTGGTTCTCTAGAAAGATTTATTGGGATATTGATTGAAAATTATGCTGGAAAATTTCCTTTTTGGATTTCACCTTTGCAAACAATGGTAATTCCAATTTCAGAAGAATTTAATGATTATGCAATAGAAGTTTCTAAAAAAATTAAAGAGGCAGGCATAAGTTCTGCAGTTGATATTAAAAATAATAACTTAAACTATAAAATTAGAGATCATTCTTTAGCAAAAATACCTCTTTTATTAATTTGTGGTAAAAAAGAAGTTGACTCCAATTCAGTAACGATTAGAAGATTAGACTCTAATAAACAAGAAAATATGGACATAAATTTATTTTTAAAAACTTTCTCTGCTTTAAATAAAGCATCATCAAACTAAGTGGCAGATTTCAAACAAAATTACTTTCAAAGAAGAACAAAGGATAGAGGTCCAAGGTCTAATAACCGAATATCTTCACCAGACGTTCAAGTAATTGCAAGTGATGGTGAAAATCTTGGAGTGATAAGCACTAATGAAGCTATATCAATGGCAAAAAACCAAGGTTTGGATTTAATTGAAATTGCACCTAATGCTAACCCACCTGTTTGTAAAATAATGGATATGGGAAAGTATAAATATGATGCACAAAAAAAAGCAAATCTTGCAAAAAAGAAACAAAAAATAATTTCATTAAAAGAAATTAAAATGAGACCTGTAACTGAAACTCATGATTATGAATTTAAGGTCAAAAATGCAAAAAAATTTATTTCCAAAGGAGATAAAGTAAAATTTACTATCAGATTTAAAGGGCGAGAACTCCAACACTCTCATTTAGGCAATGAATTGATGGGTAAAATTAAAGAGGATATGAAGGATATTGGTAGAGTAGAGTTGCAACCTAAATTTGATGGGAAGCAAATGATCATGGTAATTCAACCTTTATAAGCCTTAATAGAGGTTGTAAAATTTCAACATTCTTTGTATAAGTCCGCAGAATTATGCCAAAATTAAAAACAAAAAGCTCAGCAAAAAAAAGATTTAAGATATCAGCTAAGGGCAAAGTTATATCTGCTCAAGCAGGTAAAAGACACGGTATGATTAAACGAACGAATTCACAAATTAGAAAATTAAGAGGCACTACAACTTTGTCCAAACAAGATGGCAAAATTGTTAAATCATACATGCCTTACAGTTTAAGAGGGTAACAATGGCAAGAGTTAAAAGAGGCGTAACAAGTAAAGCAAAACATAAAAAAGTTTTGAAAGCCGTAAAAGGTCAGTGGGGCAGAAGAAAAAATACTATCAGAGTTGCTAAACAAGCTATGGAGAAATCCATGCAGTATGCTTACAGAGATAGAAGAAATAAAAAAAGAGATTTCAAATCATTATGGATACAAAGAATTAATGCCGGTGTAAGAGCAGAGGGTATGACATATTCAAAATTTATTAATGGTTTAAGTAAATGTGGTGTTGCAATAGATAGAAAAATTTTAGCTGAAATTGCTTACGATAGTCCAGAAGCATTTAAAACAATTGTACAAAAAGCTCAATCCGCTTTAAATTAATCTCTATTGTTTTTATTTCTTAAGGAAATAATCTACTAATATGTCAGACATAAAAAATATTAGAGATCAATTTGTATCAAAGCTTAAAAATGAACTAAGCTTGGATGAAATCAATTCAATCAAAACAGAGTTATTTGGAAAAAATGGTCAAATTTCATCTTTATTCAAAACTGTAGGATCAATACCAGAGTCTGATAGAAAAACTTTTGCAGCAGACTTGAATAAAATAAAAGATGAACTGCAATCTTTAATTTCAGAAAAGATTAAAGAAATAGAAACAAAAGAAGTTAATCAAAAACTTGAAAAAGAAAAAGTTGATATAACTTTACCTGGAAGACCTTTTGTTAGAGGAAAAATTCATCCTGTATCTCAAACTATAGATGAAATTTCATCTATATTCTCAGAAATAGGTTTTAGTGTTGAAGAAGGACCAGATGTAGAAAATGAATATAATAATTTTACTGCGCTAAATACTCCAGATAATCACCCAGCTCGTGATATGCACGATACTTTTTATTTAGATGAAAATAAGGAAGTTTTATTAAGAACGCATACTTCACCAGTTCAAATAAGAACTATGTTAAAAGACAAGCCACCGTTTAAAATTATTGCTCCAGGTAGAACATATAGATCAGATAGTGATCAAACACATGCGCCAATGTTCCATCAGGTTGAAGGCCTTCATATAGATAAAGACATTAACATGGGCCATTTAAAGGGATGTTTGAATTATTTTATTAAAGAGTTCTTTGAAGTAGAAAAAATTAAAATGAGATTTAGACCAAGTCATTTCCCTTTCACAGAACCATCTGCAGAAGTAGATATTGGTTACGAAATTAAAGATGGTAAAATTGTTATAGGAGAAGGAGATCAGTGGCTTGAAATTTTAGGATGTGGAATGGTCCATCCAAATGTTTTAAAAAATGTCAAAGTTGATCCTGCTAAATACCAAGGATATGCATTTGGTATAGGTATAGACAGGTTAGCAATGCTAAAATACGGTATTAATGATTTAAGAGCTTTCTTTGACTGCGATTATAGATGGTTAAATCACTTTGGATTTGATCCACTTGATGTGCCCACAAGTTATAGAGGTCTAAGTCGATGAAGATAACATTTGATTGGTTAAAAGATCATTTATCTGTAAGTGCTAAGGAAGAGAAGTTACTTGAGAAATTAACCGATATTGGACTTGAAGTTGAAAGTGTTGAAAATTTATCTGCAGGTTTAGATTTATTCAAAGTAGCAAAAATTTTAAAAACTGAAAAACATCCTAATGCAGACCGTTTAAAAGTTTGCGATGTTGATGTGGGTGAAAAAGAAATTAAGAAGGTCGTATGTGGTGCACCAAATGCTAGAGAAGGTTTAATCACTGTTTATGCTCCTCCTGGTGCGGTTATTCCAAAAAATAAAACTAAATTAGTTATAGCAAAAATTAGAGATGTTACATCTTATGGTATGCTTTGTTCTGAATCAGAACTCAATTTATCTGAGGAAAGTGATGGAATTATTGAGCTTTCAACCTCAAAATACAACAAAAGTATTGGAAAAAGTTTTTTTACTCAATCTAATTCTAATTTAATTGATTTATCAATCACACCTAACAGACCGGATTGTCTTGGTGTTAGAGGAATAGCTAGAGATTTAGCAGCTTCAGGCTTTGGTAAATTAAAACAGATTAAAAAACAAAAAATAAACTCGAAAAAATCTCAAACAATTAAAGTAAAAATTACAAACGAAAAAAACCAAGGATGTTTTTCTTTTGGAAGCTGTTTGGTAACAAATGTAAAAAATACTGAAAGTCCAAAGTGGTTAAAGGATAAATTAATTTCTATAGGTCAAAAACCTATTTCAGCAATTGTTGATATTACAAATTATGTAATGATTGATATTAATCGTCCATTACACGCATATGATGCTGATAAAATTGAAAAAGGTATAATTGTTAGAAACTCAAAATCTGGTGAAGAGTTCACAGCTTTAGATAACAAAACCTATAAACTTGAAGATGATATGTGTGTAATTAGTGATGACAAGGGTGTGTTAGGACTTGGTGGTATCATTGGAGGTACAAGGTCTGGGACAGAAATGGATACACAAAACGTTTTAATCGAGTCAGCTTATTTTGATCCAAGATCAATTAGAAGAACAGCAAAAAGATTAAATATTGATACAGATGCAAAATTTAGATTTGAAAGAGGAATAGACCAATTATCAATTGAAGAAGGTTTAAATAAAGCAGCTTTTTTAATTAAAGAAATTTGTGGTGGTGAAATTAGTAAGCTAGATATTCAAAAAATCAGTACATTTAAAAATCAAGTAATTAAATTTGATCCAAATTCATTTGAAAAAGTTACAGGTTTTAAAATTCTAACAAAAGATATGTTAAAAATTTTAGATAACTTAGGTTTTACATGTAAAAAAGATAAAAAAGTTTTCAAACTAAGTATTCCATCGTGGAGACCAGATATTACTCAGGAAATAGATGTTGTTGAGGAATTGGTAAGAATAGTTGGTTATGATAAAATAAAGATAGAAGAACCTATCAAAGAGAGAAAAAAATCCACTTTAACACAAACTCAAAAATTGTTTCATTTCCTTCAAAGATCTGTTGCTTCAAAAGGTTATTTGGAGGCAATTACTTGGTCTTTCACAGATGCAAAATATAATAATCATTTCAAAGGACAAAATGATGAATTAAAAATTGTGAACCCTATAAGTTCAGAATTAGGAGTTTTAAGAAATTCAATATTTTCAAATTTAATTATGTATATGAGCAAAAATATAGATAGAGGATTTAAAGATTTATCTATTTTTGAAATAGGACCAACATTTTTTGGAAAACAACCTGGTGAACAAAATATAGTAGTTTGTGGTTTAGCAGCTGGAAAAAAATCTCGTCTTTCTTGGTTAGAAAAAGAGAGAAATGTCGATGTTTTTGATATTAAAAAAGATGTAGTTCAAACTTTAGTTGAAGCAGGTTACGATGTAGAAAAATTTTTTATTGATGATGAAACACCTGATTATTATCATCCGGGAAAATCAGGAAGATTATTTTTGAACAGAGGAAAAGAAAGTGTGGCTGCATACTTTGGTGAAATTCATCCAAATATCATTAAGCAAATAGATTTGAAAACCGAGTCTTTAGTAGGTTTTGAAATATTTCTTGATAATTTAAAATTACCAAAAAAATCATTAAAAGATCAAAAAACAAAATATTCTGTTTCAGATTATCAAAAGTCAGAAAGGGATTTTGCTTTTATAGTTGATAAGAAAATTAAAGTTCAAGATTTGGTAAATGTTGTATCAAATGTTGATAAAAATTTGATTTCTAACATTAAAGTTTTTGATGTTTATGAGGGTGATAATATTCCTGAAAACCGAAAATCAATTGCAATCAGTGTTACAATTCAATCTCAAGAAAAAACTCTCAAAGAAGCAGATTTAGATCAAATAAATAAGTCAATTATAGAAACAGTCGAAAATAAAACTGGCGCTAAAATTCGATCCTAAAGCCAATGAGTTCAATCGATAATATAAGAAATTTTGCAATCATAGCACACATTGATCATGGAAAATCTACTATTGCAGACAGAATAATTCATAGTTGTGGTGGATTGACTGAAAGAGAAATGAAAGCTCAAGTTTTAGATTCAATGGATATTGAACGAGAGAGAGGTATCACCATTAAAGCTCAAACAGTAAAGCTAAATTATAAAGCTAAAGATGGAAAAGAATATATTTTAAATATTATAGATACTCCAGGCCATGTAGATTTTAGCTATGAGGTAAGTAGATCATTGTATGCGTGTGAAGGTTCAATTTTGATAGTGGATAGCACACAAGGTGTTGAAGCCCAAACTTTAGCAAATGTTTACCAGGCATTAGATACAAATCATGAAATTGTCCCAGTGTTAAATAAAGTAGATTTACCAGCTTCTGATTTAGAAAGAACCAAAAAGCAAATCGAGGAAGTTATTGGGATAGATACTGAAAATGCTATTCCGTGTTCTGGAAAAACTGGCGAAGGAATAGAAGATATTTTAGAGCAAATTATTACCACATTACCAGCACCAAAAGGAGAAAGTTCATCAGATTTAAAATGTTTACTAGTTGATAGTTGGTACGATACTTATTTAGGAGTTGTCATATTAGTTAGAGTTATAGATGGGAAACTTTCAAAACATATGAAGATCAAAATGATGTCTACAAATCAAGAATATATCGTTGAAAAAGTCGGTGTTTTTACACCAAAGCCAGTTGATATCACTGAATTAAAAACAGGAGAAATAGGATTTATAACAACTGGAATAAAAGTGTTATCAGAAACAAAAGTTGGAGATACAATTTGTGACGCAACAAAACCATTAAAAGAAGCTTTACCAGGTTTTAAACCTAGTAAACCCGTAGTATTTTGTGGATTGTTTCCTGTAGATAGCTCAGAGTTTCAAAAATTAAAAGATGGTTTAGCAAAGTTACAATTAAATGATGCAAGCTTTTCTTTTGAACCAGAGTCATCTTCAGCTTTAGGGTTAGGTTTTAGATGTGGGTTTTTAGGTTTGCTTCATTTAGAAATCGTAACAGAGCGACTTGAAAGAGAATTTGATGTTAATTTATTAACTACAACCCCTGGGGTAGTTTATAAAGTTCATTTGAATAATGGTGATACGATGGATTTACAAAATCCATCAAGTTTACCAGATCCTACATTAATAAAATATATTGAAGAACCTTGGATTAAGGCAACCATTATTACTCCAGATCAGTACTTAGGTTCAATAATTAAAATGTGTCAAGACAAAAGAGGAGTACAAACCAACCTTAGTTATTCTGGAAGTAGAGCAGTAGTAAATTATGAACTTCCCTTAAACGAAGTTGTGTTTGATTTTAACGATAGACTTAAGTCAATGACAAGTGGATATGCAAGTTTTGATTATGAAATAATTGAGCATAGAGAAGGCGATCTAGTAAAACTTGGTATATTGGTAAATGCTGAACCAGTTGATGCTTTAGCAATGATGATACATAAAGATTTTGCTCAAAAAACTGGTAGAGAAGTTTGTGAAAAACTAAAAGACTTAATTCCAAGACATAATTTTATGATTCCTGTTCAAGCTGCAATTGGAGGAAAAATTATCGCTAGAGAAACAATTAAAGGGTTTAAAAAAGATGTTTTAACAAAAATTCATGGTGGTGGAGCTACAGATAGAAAAAGAAAATTATTAGAAAAACAAAAAAAGGGTAAGGCTAGATCAAAACAATTTGGAAGAGTGGAAATACCCCAAGAGGCATTTATAGGAGTCCTCAAGATAAATAAGGAAAAATAAAATTTATAGCTAATAGATAACGTAACTTATGAATAAATTAAAATTAAGATTAAATAAATTTTACAACTATATATTTGGAGAAAAATTTTACAAAAAAATTAAAATTAATTGGTCAAATTATCCAAATAGATCCGATATAATTCAGAAAATTATAGATTATAAAAATTACAAAAGTTATTTAGAAGTTGGATGTGATGATGATTTAAATTTTAATCAAATAAAAATTGAAACTAAGGTAGGTGTGGATCCAATAAATGGAGGCAATATAAGAAAAACTAGTGATGAATTTTTTTTAGAAAACAAAATTTCTTTTGATTGTATATTCATTGATGGTCTTCATGAATATGATCAGGTAAAAAAAGATATAAATAATTCTCTTAATCATCTAAATGACGGAGGTATAATTTTTGTTCATGATTGTTTACCTAGAAGCTTTTTTGAGCAAGCAGTGCCTAGATCTCAATACATTTGGACTGGAGATGTTTGGAAGCATATTGTTGAATTAAGAACTAAAGATTTTATTGATATTTGTGTAGGTAATTTAGATATGGGACTTGGAATAATATTAAAAAGAAAAAATTCAAATGTTTTAAAATTAAATTCTAAAAATTTTAAAAAACTAAGATTTAAAGAATATTATAAAAATTATCAGAATTATTTGAATTTAATTCACCATAAACAGATAATTAATTTTATAGATAAATAAATTATGCAAACAAATAAAATTACTTTTGTAATTGTAACTTTTCATAGTGAAAATATTGTCTTTGATTGCTTAGATTTATTACCACGAGACTCTAAAAAAATAATCATAGAAAATTCAAATAACTCTGAATTAAAGGCTCTTTTAGAGAAAAAATATTCTAATTTAAAATGTTATTTAATGGATGAGAATTTAGGTTACGGAAAAGCAAATAATATAGGAATAAATTATTCTCAGACAGATTTTGTATTTATTCTTAACCCAGACGTTAGATTTAGATCTTCTGATTTAAATGAATTTTTGAGAATAGTTAGTGGTGAAAATTTTGTTATAGCTGCACCTATTGAGAATGAGGAATTAAAGACTTTATCAAATCAAAATAAGTTTGAGGAAGTTGATTATGTAAAAGGTTTTGCAATGTTGTTAAATAAAAAATACTTAAATGGTCAGTATTTTGATGAAAATATATTTTTATATCTTGAAGAGATAGACCTTTGCAAAAGAGTTAGGGATAAAAATGGAAGGATTCTCAAAGTAAATATACCTTCAATTCATATGGGTGCATTTTCTCATGGTGATAGAAATAATTTTGAAATGGAAAAGTCAAGAAATTGGCATTGGATGTGGTCTAAATTTTATTACCAAAAAAAACACTATGGTTATTTAGCAGGAATTGTCTCAACTTTTCCCAATTTTTTAAGTTCGTTTATAAAATATATTTTTTTTAGTTTTATTTTGAATATGAAGAAAAAAAATATTTACAAAATGAGATTTCTTGGACTATTAAATTCTTATTTGCTTAAAAAATCTTACCATAGACCAAATTTAAAATAATAAATTAAATTGTTTTTTTGGTCCAGGTTTCTGGTGTAATTTCTGAATTTATTTCAACAGGTAAGTTGTATAAGAAGTTTTTCGTACCTTTTGATCTAATATAATCAGCTGTCAGCTTAATTGACTGCTTTAATGAAGTATTTGTTTTATAATTAAGTAATTTTCTAGCTTTATCAGATGAGCAAGATGCTTCTTTAACCTCTTGTGGTCTTCCAGGTACATAAATAGGATCACCATTGTATCCAGTCTCGTTTGATATTAGTTTAGCAAGCTCATTAATTGTGATTGTTTCTTCATCTGGGCCAATATTGATTATTTGTTTACTAATTTTTTTATCTAAAGCTAATTTTTCCAAGCAAAAAATAACATCATCAATATAAGAAAAGCATCTTGTTTGATTACCATCTCCATAAATAATCGAAGGTTTATTTTGAAGATTTCTATTTATAAAAATTGACATGACATTTCTAAAAGGGTCGTCATATTTTTGATTTGGACCAACAATGTTATGTGGTACTGCAATATTGTAATCCATAGAATGCACTTCACAAAGTAACTTTAAAGTATCCTCAACAGCAACTTTTGCAATTCCATATGGATCTTCAGGTTTCACAGGCATATCTTCTGTAAATGGAGATTTCTGTTTTCCATATCTTGCCATAGATGAACAAAAAACAAATCTTTTTACTTTATTAGTTATACTAGCAGTAATAACAGAAATGCTAGCTTGATAAATATTTTTTGTAATAAAATTAGGTGAAAAAACAGATAACCCTTCATGAGCAGTAGCTGCACAGTGATAAACGATATCCACACCGTTTAAATTTTTAGACATCTCTTCATAATTGCAACAATCACTTTTGTGAAAATTTATATTTTTAGGGAGATTGTCCAATTCTCCTTGTATCATGCTATCATTTCCCGATACTTCGTGACCCAAATCAATTAGTTTCTTTGCTAAATGACTCCCTAAAAAACCAGCAATTCCAGTAATATATATTTTCATTTATAAATATTGTTAGTGATTTATATAAAAAAAATACTTTGAAAAAACAATTTAATTTGGAGAGGTGGCCGAGTGGTTTAAGGCGCACGCTTGGAAAGCGTGTAAAGGAGCAATTCTTTCATGGGTTCGAATCCCATTCTCTCCGCCAGTAAATTAAGTATATTTTTCAACAATAATTTGATGATTAAATACTTAAATTATTAATATAAATCAGCAATTTTTAAAAAAAATGTTATAATTTTCTCTTTCCAAAATTTAAAAAAATGACAATTAAAAACACATATCAAGCAGATTCCATCAAAGTTTTAAAAGGTCTTGAAGCCGTCAGAAAAAGACCAGGGATGTATATAGGAGATACTGATGACGGTACTGGTTTACATCACATGGTTTATGAAGTTGTGGATAACTCGATAGATGAGGCATTAGCAGGTCATTGTAAAAATATTAGTGTAAAAATTAATTCTGACGGAACAATTACTGTAAATGATGATGGAAGAGGCATCCCTGTTGATATGCATAAAGGGGAAAAAAAATCTGCAGCTGAGGTAATTATGACACAACTTCATGCTGGTGGTAAGTTTGATCATGATTCATATAAAGTTTCTGGCGGACTACATGGAGTTGGTGTTTCAGTTGTTAATGCATTGTCGGAAAAACTAGAATTAGAAATAAATAGAGATGGAAAAAAACACTTTATAGAATTTAAAAATGGTGAAGCAAAATCCCCTCTTAAAATAGTTGGAAAATCTAAAAATACAGGAACTCAAATAACATTCTTACCTTCAAAAGATATATTCTCATCAATTAAATTTAGTGCAAATATTTTAATTAAAAGGATGAGAGAGTTAGCGTTCTTAAATAAAGGTATAAAAATAATTTTTACTGACGCTAGTCAAAAAAAAGAAAAGACATCTGAATTCAAATTTGATGGTGGTGTTTTAGAGTTTGTAGACTTTTTAGATGAGAAAAGAGAAAAACTACAAAATAAAAATGGTAATGATTTATTTCGAAAACCAATTTATATTGAAGGCAAAAAGAATAATATTGAAATAGAGTGTTCGTTAAAATGGAATGCTGGTTATTCAGAAGATATATTTCCATACACAAATAATATTTATCAAAAAGATGGTGGAACACATTTATTAGGTTTTAGAAGTGCTCTTACAAGAGTCGTAAATAAATATGCAAATGAAAATAATTTATTAAAAAAAAATAAATTAGCTATTTCAGGAGATGATATTAAAGAAGGCTTAACATGTGTGCTTTCAACTAAAATCCCTGATCCTAAGTTTTCTTCACAAACCAAAGATAAGCTAGTTTCGTCTGAGGTAAGAATGATTGTTGAAACTTTGGTAAATGAAAAATTATCAATTTGGTTTGATCAAAATCCATCAATTGCCAAAATAGTTTTGGCTAAAGTTATTCAAGCAGCCATGGCTAGAGATGTTGCAAGAAAAGCTAGAGAAAATGTAAGAAGAAAAGGAGCTCTTGAGTTAAGTGGATTGCCTGGAAAATTAGCTGACTGTCAGATAGGAAAACAAGAGGGTACGGAATTGTTTATAGTTGAGGGAGACTCAGCAGGTGGTTCCGCTAAACAAGGAAGAAATAGAGCAAATCAAGCGGTTTTGCCTCTAAGAGGTAAAATTTTAAACACTTATGTTGAGGACATAAATTCAAAAAAAAATGGTAATGGCAATGGTAATGGCTCAGATCTAAGAACAAAAGCTCTTGCAAAAATGATATCCTCAAATGAGATAGTAACATTAATTAATGCACTCGGACTTGATCCTAAATCTCAGGAAATAGATTTAAAAGATCTAAGATATGGTAAAATAATTATAATGACTGATGCCGATGTTGATGGTTCTCACATAAGAGCATTATTGTTAACTTTTTTTAATAACAAACCATTTAATAAATTAATTGAAAATGGCCATGTTTACTTAGCTCAACCACCTTTATTTAAAATCAATAAAGGTTCAAAAGGAATTTATATTAAAGATGAAAAAGAATTAGAGGATTATATTGTAAATAATAATAAGGAATTAAAGAAATTAAAAAGAGGCTCAAAAGAATATTATAATGCTTTAGACTTAGAAAAATCAAAAATGAATATACAAAGGTTCAAGGGTCTTGGTGAAATGAATCCAGAAGAGTTGTGGAATACGACTTTAGACCCTGAAACTAGAAATTTGCTTCAAGTGCAGTACTCTAAAGATCTTAAAAAAGATCAAAGTCTTATCCATACACTAATGGGAAGTGATGTTGCGTTAAGAAAAGATTTCATAGTCTCAAATGCTATTAATGTAAAAAATCTTGATATTTAAAAATGAAGTTTTTTGAAACTTCAAAACATCATTCATTTAAAAAATCTACCTATATTACTTTAAGATGGATTGGAATAATTGGACAGTTAATTGCAGTTAATTTTGTATACTTTGTATTAGATTTTAAATTTGATTTTATAACTTCTAATCTAGTTATATTTATTGGTATCATAAGTAATTTGTACTTAATTTTTATTTATAAAAAAACTCAACTATCAGATAGATCAGCTTTCATTTTTTTAGTTATTGATATTTTGCAATTAGCTATTTTACTTTACTTGTCAGGTGGAATTCTTAATCCATTTGTTATCTTTATAATTATTCCAAGTGTATTTTCATCATCTAATTTAAGTTTTAGAACAAATACTATGCTTGTGTTGTTAACAGCTTTATCAATTATATTTTTAACTTTTTATTCAACAGAATTACCTTCTCCACTTGGAGATCATTTTCATGTAAGCCCTTATTATTATTACTCTATCCCGATTGCTTTGATTATTGCTCTTGTCTTTTTAAATTATTTTGCAATAACATTTGGAACTCAATCTAGGTTAAGAAAAGAAGCTCTTACGAAAATGGAAGAAGTAATGGCCAAAGAACATGAACTATTGTCCTTGGGTGGTCAAGCGGCAGCAGCTGCTCATTCATTAGGAACACCTCTTTCAACCATAAAAATAATTACTCAAGAATTACTAAAACAATTTGAAGGCAATAAAGACGTAGAAAAAGATGTTAATTTATTATCTAGTCAGGTTGAAAGATGTAATGAAATACTAAAAAAATTAACTTTAAATCCAGACGAAGAGGATGAGTTTATTGATGTAGATATTACAATTAGAGATTACCTAAATGAAATTTTAAATTCATTTAAAGAGATAAGTACAAAGAGGTTTATTTTTAATTTTGATCAAGACTCTAATTCGAAAAAAATAGTTAAATCTATAGAAATTGTTTATGGATTAAGAAATTTTATAGGTAATGCTAATAAATTTTCTGGTGAAAATATTTTCATAAATTTAAAGAGTGATAGTGAATTTACTGAAATAAGTATTGAGGATGATGGTCCAGGTTATCCAAAAGATATTTTATCAAAAATAGGAGAGCCATATTTAAAATCAAATAATCCTCAAGATAAATCAAAAACAGGACTAGGTTTAGGTTTGTTTATAGGAAAAACGCTGTTAGAAAAAAATTTTGCTTCTGTAATATGTAGAAATTCTAAAACAAGATCTGGCGCAGAAGTAATAATTAAATGGAGAAATACAGATTTATTTAATATTTAATGAAATTTTTTCTTTGTTTCGAACAAAGAGCTAAGTTGAGATATCATTACATCTCCTAACTCATTTACATCAGTAATTTTTATAGCTCTGTTGTAATATCTTGAAACATCATGTCCAATACCAATCGCTAAAATTTCAATATCAGATTTATTCTCAATAAATTTGACCATCTTCTTCAAATGTTTTTCTAAAAAATCTCCTGAATTTACTGAAAGTGTTGAGTCATCAACTGGAGCTCCATCAGAAATTACCATTAAAATTTTTCTTTCTTCTTTTCTTTTTTTAATACGGTTGTATGCCCAAGATATAGCTTCGCCATCAATATTTTCTTTTAACAAACCCTCTTTTAACATCAGGCCTAAATTATTTTTTGCTTGTCTCCAATGTGTATCCGCACCTTTATAAATTATATGTCTTAGATCGTTAAGTCTTCCAGGTGTTTTTGGTTTTGAATTTTTATTCCAAAATTCTCTACTCTGTCCACCTTTCCAGTTTTTTGTAGTAAATCCTAAAATCTCTACTTTGACTGAACATCTTTCGAGTGTTCTCGAAAGAATATCTGCACAAATAGCAGCAATCGTTATTGGTCTTCCTCTCATAGAACCAGAATTATCAATAAGTAAAGTTACAATCGTATCTTTAAAATCTAAATCCTTTTCTTTTTTAAATGACAAAGAGTTATATGGATCCATTATTATTCTTGGTAACTTTGAACTATCAAGTAAGCCTTCTTCTAAATCAAATTCCCAAGCTCTATTTTGTTTTGCTAGTAATTGTCTTTGAAGTTTATTAGCTAACTTGGTAATTACATCTTGGAAACCAATCAACTGCTGATCTAAATTTTTCCTAAGTTTAGTAGCTTCATCTGCATTTTCTAGATTTTCAGCTTTAACCACTTCGTCGAATTGTGTAGTAAATATTTTATAATCTATATTTACATTATCAATTTTTTTTTGAATTACTTGCTCAGAGTTTTGTTCATCAGACTCAACATCAGATAATTGCTCATCCAAATTAAACTCGTCTATACTATAATCAGCATCAACAGATGCCTCTGTTTGCTGTTCATCATTTTCATCTTTGCTATCTTCATTATCTTTATTTTGGTCATCATTTGAAGGATTGTCTTGACCTTGATCTTGATTTTCTTCCTCTTCTTGGTCTTCCTCATCGCTTTGAAAAATATCCATTTCTTCAAGTATTTCAGAAAATTTAGAACTGTATGTATTTTGATTTTCTAAATTATTTAATAAAAACTCTTTATGCTTCTTAATTGATTGCTCAAAATCTTTTTCCCAGAAATTAAGCATTCTAGACGTTAAAGGATTTAGGTCTATATTATGAAAATTTTTAAGCATATATAGCTCAAATGCTTCAGCAACAGGAACGTCTTCTTTTGTTTTAAGCTGATCTTTTCTTTTACGATTAATTATTTGTGAATAGTTTTCAGAAAAATTTTTTTGAATTCCTTTTAACATTTTGCCTCCTAGAGCTTCATATCTAATCTTTTCAGCTATATTATACAAAGATCTAGAGGAAGTGTTTGAAGGCAAATTTTTTCTGTAAATTTTTTCATTAGAAAATCTTTTTTTAAGTGCTGTAGAGTCTGTTTCAGCCCTTAATTTTATAAAATCACTTGGACTAGTTAGATCATTTATTTCAAAAGATGAAATATCTTTAACCTTTTTATCTTCAGAAGATTTATTGTTTATATCAATATCGTCTGCGATAACTTTTGCTGTTGAAGATAAAGCAATTCTAAATTTTTCTTTTAAATTTGTTTCTTTATTGCTCATTTAGATTTGAATATTGATCAAAGACTCAGGCAATTCTTCACCAAAACATCTTTGATAATATTCTGCGATTGTGTTTTTCTCAATATCATCGCACTTATTTAAAAAGGTTACTCTAAAAGCATACCCAGTATCCTTAAAAATTTCAGAATTTTCAGCCCAATGAAGAACTGTTCTTGGGCTCATTACAGTTGATATATCTCCAGCAATAAAACCTTTTCTAGTTAAGGATGCTACTTTAATCATATTAGCAACTTTTTCTTTTCCCTTAGCATTATTTAAATTTTTATTCTTTGATAAAACTATATCCATTTCTCTATCCAGGCTTAGGTAGTTTAATGTTGTTACAATATTCCATCTATCCATTTGACCTTGGTTGATCTGCTGTGTTCCGTGATAAAGTCCAGTAGTATCACCAAGCCCAACGGTATTAGATGTAGCAAATAACCTAAAATACTTATTTTGACTAATTACTTTGTTTTTATCTAGTAGCGTGAAATTACCTTCAGCCTCCAACACTCTTTGAATAACAAACATAACATCAGGTCTTCCAGCGTCATACTCATCAAATACTAAAGCAACTGGGTTTTGAATTGACCATGGGAGAATACCCTCATTAAACTGTGTTACTTGTTTTCCATCTTTAAGTACAATTGCATCCTTACCTATTAAATCTATTCTACTAACGTGGCTGTCTAAATTTACCCGAATACAAGGCCAGTTTAATCTTGCAGCTATTTGCTCTATGTGTGTTGATTTTCCAGTACCATGATATCCTTGTACCAATACTCTTTTATTAAACGCAAATCCTGAGATGATTGCAAGAGTAGTATCTCTATCAAATTTATAATTTTTATCTATTTCAGGTACATATTCACTTCTTTTTGAAAAGGCATCTACTTCCATTTCGGAATCTATTCCAAAAGATTGTTTTAAAGAAACTTTTATGTCAGGTTGAATGTTAAGATTTGGAGTCAATTTTTTCCCTATAAGTGTTTTTTAGCTGTGTGTAAGCTAAAGTAATCAGTTTTAATTTTTCCTCGTATTTTTTATTTCCGGCATTCATATCAGGGTGAAATTTTTTAACAAGCACTTTGAATTTTTCTTGTATTTTTTGCCATTTTAAACCCACAGATATTCCCAATATTCCAAATGCTTTAATATCTTTATGATCGAATTTAAATTGACGCATATGATTATAGTCTCCATTGAATTTATCTTTATCAAATTCATCTTTTAATGTTGTGTTCCATAGGACTTTAAAAAAATTATCTGAAGAACTAAAATTTTGAGTAGGTTTGTGCCAAGTCATATCTGACTTTAAAAAATTGATTACTTGGTTATCACTCATCCCAGAAAAATAATTCCAGTTTTTGTTAAATTCTTTAACATGTTCTAGACAAAGCATTCTATATTTCCTGCTATTATCCTTCTCAATTGGTGCTCTGTATTCACCAATTTCATTACAATTATTCCAGTCACAAATATTTTTCATGATATAATAATTACTATATGGATATAAATGAATTAATTGCAATTATAAAAAAAAAATTATCAGATCAAATAAATATTCAAAGTATAGATATAGAAGATAAATCTTTTCTTCACAAAAATCACAAAGGTAATCAAGAAGGCAAATATCATTTAAAATTAAATATAGTTTCTGATGAATTGAAAAGTATGAACAGAATTGAAAGTAATAAAAAAATTTATAAAGTATTAGATAAAGAATTGAAAGAAACTATTCACTCAATTCAAATTCTACTATCTTAAGTAATCATTAAAAAATTTTTTCAATCTTTCTTTTGGATATTCAATATTAATTTGCGGAGACCCAATTTTTTTTAAAAGTACTAAATTAATTTTTTGAGATTTATTTTTTTTATCCTTTGTCATGAAAAATAATATTTTATTTATATCTTTCTTTGTAAAAAATTTATTAACAGATATTGCTAGATTTAAATTATTGATATGATTTAATATTAGGTTGTAATCACTTATTTTAAGTATTTTTAAATTTAAACTAAAACTTAATGCTGTCTTTATACCTAGGATTACTGCTTCACCGTGATTTAATTTCTTATTGTAATTTAAGCTTGCTTCATAAGCATGGCCAAATGTATGTCCAAAATTTAAAACTTTTCTCAAATTTTTTTCTTTCTCGTCTTTTTCAACCACATTTTTTTTAATTTTACAGCTTTCATAAATTGCTTTTTCAATAAATGGAGAACTCAGTTTAGTAATTTTATTCACATTCTTATTTAAAAATTTAAAGAAATTTTTATTTCTTATCAGAGAATGTTTTAAAATTTCACCATATCCACAAACAATCTCTCTTTTTGGAAGCGATTTAAGAAAATCAACATCTGATATAACTAAGTTTGGTTGATAAAAACTACCAATTAGGTTTTTTCCGTAATGTGAATTTATGCCAGTTTTACCACCAATCGAAGAGTCAACTTGGGATAAAAGTGTTGTTGGTATATTTATAAACTTCATACCTCTTTTAAAGATACTAGATGCAAAACCACTTACATCACCTGTAATACCCCCACCTATTGATATTAAACAGTCATCTCTAGAAAAGTTTTTATTTAATAAAATTTCTAAGATCTTATTAATAATATTAAAGTTTTTATTGGCCTCACTGGCATTAAAAAAACATATATGTATTTGCTTTTTATTTAATGAATTTTTTATTTTAGTGATAAATTTTTTTGGCACATTTTTATCAACTACAAGAAGACATCGATTGAATGTTAAGGAATTATTTTTAATTATTTTTGAAAAGTTAGTAATTAGATTTGATCCAATTATTATTGGATATTTTTGTGTTTTTGTTTCAATTTTTAATTTAATTGGTTTCATAAATTTCTTTAATTTTGCCTACTATTTCATTTTTAGTGAGATTATCACACTTGATTTCATATAAGGCTTTAGAATAAATGTTAGTTCGTTTTTTAATTAAATCAATTAAATCATTATCGGTAGCATTAATTGTTAAAGGTCTTTTTTTGCTATTTTTAATTCTTTCAATTAAAATTTTTTCATTCCAATTTAACCAAAATGAATAATGATTTTTTAAAACTTCATTTCTAATATTTTTATTTGCAAAAGCACCTCCTCCTAGAGAGACAACTGTAGAGCTAAGTTTTAACTTTTTAAGTGTAATTTTTTCTTCAATTTTTCTAAAATATTCCTCTCCTTTTGTCTCGAATATTTTTCGAATAGTAGTATTTAAATTTTTTTCTATTTCTTTATCTACATCTACAAAATTTAATTTAAATTTTTTCGCTACCAAAGAGCCTATTGAACTCTTACCAGATCCCATCATACCTAGAAAAACTAGATTTTTTTTTGATTTCATAAGTTTAAATATTGAAAAAACACAAATATGTCTTAATTTGAAATTAACTAAAGTTATATGCAATTCAACAAAAATACAAGTTCAGGTAAAAAAAGTATAATCGGACTAGTTGTTAAATCTATTTTTGGACTAGTAATTGTTCTTGGCGTTATTTTAATTCTTAATTCAATTGATTTTCCTGCTCCTAAAAAGAAAATTGAAAAAATTATTCCAAATGAAAATTTTAAAATTGTTAAGTAAAAAATTCTTTTTTATTTTTTTAAGCTATCTAATTATTTTAAATCCTATTCACGCAGAAGATAATCCAATTGATATATGGAATCTCGAAAAAAAAGAAAATGAAACTGTTGAGGAAGCAGTTGTTATTGAAAGTGAAAATAATAACGAACAAATAAGTGTCTTTGATATGCAGTCAGATAAAAATACTGGCTCAATACAATTAGATGAAAATTTAATATCAAAAGAAGTCAAAATCGTAGGATTATATGATCCTGAAGAACATGGTTTGACTATTGATATGTGGACGAATTCTGATGGTCAAAAGTTAAAAAGCCTATTTGAGAGTTTAGAGAAAATTAATCTTTCTAATGACGCTTTAGAAATTATGGAAGTCTCATTATTAACTAATGCTCATTATCCTAATCAAAATATTACTGAAAATGAATTTTTAAAATTTAAATCTGATTGGTTAATTAAAAATTCTAATTTAGAACTCATTGAAGAATTTTTGGTTAATAATCAAATTGTAAATTCTCATCCTAAACTAACTAGACATTTATTAGACAACTATTTATCAGGCCAAGATATAAAAAAGACCTGTGAATTTTTTACAAAAATTAAAGAACCAGTTGAAGATGAATATTTATCTAAATTAAATTTATATTGCTTAGTTAATTATGGAAAAAATGAAGAAGCCCAATTAATTCTAGATCTTAAAAAAGAGTTAGGTTTTCAAGATGAATATTTTGAAAATAAAATGAATTACCTGTTTGGTTATATTGATGAAGCATCTAAAGAAGTCTCTGAAAGTTCAGTATTTGAGTTTCATTTAGCTCATAGAACAAATCCAGAATTTTCATTTGAACCCAATGAAAATACGCCTCAATTAATTTGGAAATATCTATCAAATTCAAATTTACTACCAGATCTAAGTAATGTTGACATAAATGATCAAGATAAAATCTTAATTATTGAGAAAGCTGTAAATTATAAAATTTTTTCTGAAAAAGACTTATTTGAATATTATAAAAAATTTCAATTTAATATTGATCAATTGTTAAGTGCAACTGATACTTACAAGTTGCTGTCTCCGTTAGAAGCAAGAGCATTAATTTATCAAAGAGCACTTTTAACGAGTGAAACAGAATTGAAATTGGAATTTTTACAGTTGTTGAAGAAGCTATTTGAGGATCACAACATTGGATTAGCTTTTGATATAGAGCTCAATAACTTTCTGAAAGAAATTGAAGTAGATGATGTTCCTTCAGATTATTTAAGTTTTTACAATAATTATTCAAAAAATCAGAATTCAGAGTTCAAAAAAATTCAATACAATAATAATATTTTACATCAATCTAAGTGGGTAAATTATTTTAGAGGAGATTATTCAAAATCTGAAATACAAGAAGATTTAAAAAAATTTCTAGATAGAATAATTTTTAGTAATGAAACTTTGTCCACTAAAGATATAATTTTTATAGAAAGTCTGAAATCAGATGGAGTAGAAATACCAAGCGAGTATGACAGTTTGTTTTCACAAAAGCCTTATGAGCTAGATGGAAGTTTAGTGGACTTGATAGAGGCAAATGAAGTTGGAACAGTTTTATTATCTTTAATTGAGATAATAGGTAATAACAAAATAGAAAATATTGATGAAAAAAGACTTTATTTTATTTCGAATACACTAAATCAAATAAATGCTGATTTAATAAGAAATAAGCTATTGCTAAAAGTTCTTCCTTTAAAAGTATAAAAATTATAATAACATACAAATTTTTATGGCGATAAGAACGATTATTACAGAACCAAACAAATTACTTCGACAAGTATCAAAACCTGTAGAAGTTGTTGGAAGTGAAGAGCAAAAATTAATGAACGATATGCTTGATACAATGTATGATGCAAACGGCATTGGTCTTGCAGCAATTCAGATTGGTATACCAAAAAGAATTATAGTGATGGATATAAGCAAGGATGAAAACAAAAAAGAGCCTAGATATTTTGTAAATCCAGTAATTAAAAATAAAGATCTACTTAAGGCAACTTATGAAGAAGGGTGTTTATCTGTGCCAAATCAATTTGCTGAAATTGATCGACCAAGCAAATGTGAAGTAGAGTATTTAGATTACAATGGAAAGAAACAGTTACTAAAGGCAGATGGATTACTTGCAACATGCATACAGCATGAAATGGATCATTTGGAAGGGATATTATTCATCGATTATCTCTCAAAACTAAAAAAATCAATGATCATAAAGAAACTTTCAAAATTAAAATCAAATACAGCTGAAGTTTAAAAAATGTCAAAAAAGTTAGTTTTTATGGGTACGCCCATGTTTGCTGTACCAATTTTAAAATCTTTATATCAAAATGGATATAATATTTCTTGTGTGTATACACAGCCACCTCAAAAATCAAAAAGAGGACAAAAAATTAATAAGTCTCCAATACAAGGTATTTCTGAAACTTTAAATTTAGAATATAGAACACCGTCAGTTTTAAATAATGAAGAGGAGTATAATTTTTTAAACTCTTTAGATGTTGATTTAGCAATAGTTGTTGCTTATGGACAAATCATACCTAAAAAATTTCTAAACCTAACTAAAAATGGTTTTATAAATATACATGCATCTTTACTGCCTAAATGGAGAGGTGCTGCACCAATTCAAAGATCAATTATGAATTTAGATCAAGAAACTGGAATAAGTATAATGAGAATTGCTGAAAAATTAGATACAGGACCAGTTTGTAATAATTATAAAATTCAACTTAATGAAAATTTGAATGCGTTAGAAATTAGTGAAAAGCTTTCTATCTTAGCAGCAGAAAAAATTTTAGATAATGTAGATGATATTTTAGAGGATAAAGCAAATTTTATTGAGCAAGATCATTCGAATGCAACCTATGCAAATAAAATTCAAAAAACTGAAGGTCAAATTAACTGGGATGAAAATGCTGAAAAAATTATTGGCAAGATAAACGGTTTATATCCATCACCAGGAGCATTTTTTATGTTTAATGGAGAAAGATATAAAATTCTAAAAGCTCAAGTTGGAAGAGCTCAAGGAAATCCAGGGTTAGTATTGAGTGATAATCTTGAAATTGCTTGTGGTAATAATCAATCGATAATTATTAAGGAAATTCAGAGGCAAGGGAAAAGACCTCAAAATATTGGTGAATTTATTCAAGGTTCGCAGATAAAAAAAGGCTCAAAAATATAAATGTTTAGATATCAGCTTTTAATAGAGTATTTAGGCACAAATTATAAAGGTTGGCAAATTCAAAAAAAAAATAAAACCATTCAAGGAATACTTCAAGACAAAATTAGAAAGTTATTAAAAGAAAATATTACCATAGTTGGATCAGGTAGAACAGATGCTGGTGTTCATGCTATCGAGCAGTCAGCACATTTTGATTTAAAAAATAAATTATTGAACTTAGATAAATTTATTAACTCAATTAATCACTTTTTAAAAAATGAAAATATTACAATTCTTAAAATAAGAAAAAGAACTAGTAACTTTCACTCAAGATTTTCTGCAAAAAAGAGAGTTTATAAATATGTCATTTTAAATAGAACAAGTTCACCTGTGATTGAAAAAAATCAAGTTTGGCATGTAAGAAAAAAATTAGATTTAGATTTGATGAAATTAGGGGCAACAAAATTAGTTGGTACTAAAGATTTTTCAACATTTAGGGCTTCAAGTTGCAATGCTAAGAGTCCAATTAGAACGATGGATTTTGTAAAATTAAAATCTTTAAATGATAAAATAGAAATTCATTTTAAATCTCAATCTTTTCTTCAACAGCAAGTACGATCTATGGTTGGTTGTTTAAAATATTTAGGTGAAAAGAAATGGGATTTAAAAAAATTCGACAAAGCTCTAAAGTCTAAAAAAAGATCACTGTGCGCTCCTCCAGCACCATCTACAGGATTATTTTTATCTAGAGTTTTTTATTAGATTTTTTTTATTACTCATGGCAAATTTTTTATTTATTCGCCATCTAGATTCTGCTCTTACAATGTACCCACAACAATTTTTTGACTTACACTTACAGGGAAATTGTTTGTAATTTTCATCATAACCAAAACCATAATCGCAGGTAAATTCTTCACCTTTTTTGATATCTCTAATTGCTTTAACCCAAATTTTTAGACCCTTACCATCATAATCACAATTATTGTCACAAGAATGATTAATTAATCCTGCAGTATTCCATGAAAAATCTCCATCAAGATCATATTTTTTGTTGATAGTAAATAAATAGATTGGTTTGCTATTGTCATATTTATCAGACTCTTCAGTTTGTTTTTTTGTAATTAGTTTACCAACGTAATCAATTATCTTTGTACCTTCTTTGATATCTTTAGTAGCATAAAGTCCTCTACCTTTTTTATCGATATCAGATTTTTTAATTTTATATAATTTCATTGAGTTTTATTTAGTTTTTTATTGGGAATTATCAATTAAATTCTATCAAAGCATCAACATGTCTTTGAGTACTATCTTGTAGTGCTTTTAAGTCATATCCACCTTCTAGTATAGATACTACATTACCTCTACAAAATGATTTTGAAATTTCTAAAGTTCTTTTTGTAATTGTATAATAATCTTCAGCATTAAGTTTTAATTGTGCCAAAGGATCATCAATATGAGCATCAAAACCTGCAGAAAACAATAGAAATTCCGGTTTAAATTCTTTTAATTTTTCTAATACTAGTTCATATGCATTTAAATATTCTGTAGCACTTGTTCCAGCTTCAAGTGGAATATTTAAAATATTATTAAATTTTCCAATCTCTTTTTCCGAACCTGAACCTGGATAATATGGAAATTGATGAGTGGAAATATATAAAACTTTTTCATTGTTGAAAAAAATATCTTGTGTCCCATTCCCATGATGGACATCAAAATCAATTATAGCTATTTTTTTATAACCATATTTTTCAATCAAATAATTAGCACCAACTGCAACATTGTTGTAAATACAAAAGCCCATTGCTTTCTCTTTTTCTGCGTGATGACCTGGAGGTCTTACTGCACAAAAAGCATTTTTGAATTCTTTTTTTTCAACACCATCAATCGCCGCTATAATTGATCCAACAGCATCTTTTGTTGCTTCTTTACTACCAGGAGAGACAACTGTATCTCCATCTAAAAAATTAAATCCATTTTGAGGGTATGATCGATCGACATGATCAATATATTCAGAAGAATGAGTTTTTATTAATATTGATTTTTCAAATTTTGAAGGCTTTTTCCATATTAAATTTTTGTTATCTAATTTTTTAAAGTTATCAATAACAGCTGTAACCCTGTCTATTTTTTCAGGATGCCCATCTCCTGTATTATGATTTTTGTATGAATCAGAAGTAATTAAAGCTGTTTTCACTTAAAGTAATTCTTTAAAATATTTGAATAAATTAAAGTTAATTTTTTTAAATCACTTAAAGAAACTGCTTCATCTACTTTGTGCATTGTTTTTCCAACCAAACCAAATTCTAAACAGGGAGCAATCTTTCTAATAAATCTCGCATCAGAGGTGCCTCCTGTGGTTGAGAGTTCAGGTTTAATCTTAGTAATCTTTTTAATTATATCTTGGATCATATATGTAGTTTGGTTTGGTTTAGTTAAAAAAGCTTCACCAGATACACTATATTCAATTTTGTAATTTGACTTATTTTTATGACAAATTTTCTTCAATATTTTATTTATTTTTGTCTTAATTGAATTCGATGAATGTTTGTTATTAAATCTAATATTAAAAGTTGCATTAGCCAAACCTGGAATTACGTTATCAGCAGTATTATCAATATTTATTTTTGTAACTTCTAGGTTTGTTGGCTGAAAGTCTTTTGTTCCTTTATCAAATTTAATTTCCTTCAATTCTTTTAATATTTGAATAAGAGCAGTTGATGGATTGTTAGCCCTATGAGGATAAGCAACATGGCCCTGAATACCTATAATTGAAAGTCTACCAGTCATACTTCCCCTTCGACCAATTTTAATCATTTCTCCCAATTTATTTGGATTAGTTGGTTCTCCAACTAAACAAAAATTAATTTTCTCTTTTCTTTTTTTTAAGTATTCGACAACTTTTTTTGTACCGTTAATAGCAATTCCTTCTTCATCACCTGTAATTAGTAAGCTTATAGAGCCATTAAATTCTTTGTTGTTTTTAACAAAAATGCTGACAGCAGAAACAAAAGCTGCAATAGAGCTTTTCATGTCATTTGCTCCTCTTCCAATTAAATGTCCTTTTTTTATTGACGGTCTAAAAGGATTTACTGTCCAATCTTTTAAGTTTCCAGCAGGTACAACATCTAAGTGACCAGCGTAGCAAAAATTTGGACCTTTGGCTCCAAGTCTTGCATAAAGATTTTTTACTGGTTTAGTGTTTTTTTCTTTAAACTCTAATATTTTAGTTTTGAATCCAAGTTTTCTTAATTGTTTTTCTAAGAATTTCATTACTCCAGCATCTATTGGTGTTATAGATGGGTAACGAATTAGCTCTTTGGCTAATTGTAATTCATTAATGGTTTGCATTTTAATCTCTTAAAAGATCGTTTACTGATGTTTTAGATCTTGTTTTTTCATCAACTTGTTTGATGATTACTGCACAATATAACGAGGGTGCAGCAGGATTATTTTTGTCTGGTAATGATCCAGGAACAACGACTGAGTATGGAGGTATTTTACCGTGAGTTACTTCACCAGTTTTTCTATTAACGATTTTTGTTGATTGGCCAATATACATACCCATACTTAGCACTGAACCTTCACCAACTATTACCCCTTCCACAACTTCAGACATAGCACCTACAAAAACATTATCTTCAATAATAGTTGGAAGTGCTTGTGCTGGTTCTAAAACTCCACCAATACCAGTTCCAGCTGAAATATGACAATTTTTTCCAATCTGACAGCAACTACCTGCACGACTAAATGTGTCCATCATTGTTCCTTCATCTATGTAAGCACCAATATTTACATAACTTGGCATTAGAACAACATTTTTAGCAACATATGATCCTTTTCTCATTGCAGTATTTGGTACCATTCTAAAACCTGCTTTTTCAAAATCAGCGTTTGACCATCCGGCTGTTTTTCCTTTTAACAAATGAGCTTTATCTCTCCAAGCTGAATAGGGACCATCTAAAGTTTCCATTCCATGAATTCTAAAACTTAGCATAATTGCTTTTTTTAAGTGTTGATGAGTTACCCATTCACCATCAATTTTTTCAGCAACTCTAGATTTACCACTATCTAGATCCTCTATTACTTGATTAATAGTATCTTTTAATTTCTGATCTGAATTTTGATTAACTTGATCTTTGTTTTCCCAAGCTTCATTTATAATGTTTTCTATACTCATAGTTTTATTGGTTTTTTAATAACCTTATTTCTTTTAAAAATAAAGTAAGATTTTCAATTTTATAATCAATATATTCTTTATTAGATTCTTTTTTGCCCCATTCCTCATCATTAATTAACCAAGCAGTAATTGTTCCTCGCTCTTTACCTATCGATAAGTTTTTTGCTATATCTTCAATGTACAAAGTTTCTTTTGGATCAATTTTGAATTTTTCTACCATTAAATCGAAAGCTTTAGCTTCTGGTTTTGGGTGATATTCTGCATCTACGATATCAAATATGCCTTCAAATTGGTCGTCAATTCCTAGGGTTGTAGTGATGTGCTTTACATGGTTGTAACTACCATTAGTAAAGACAAATTTTCTTAAATTTATATTCTCTAACTCATATCTTAATGCTGTATCTTTTTCTAAAAAAGATAAATCAATATCATGAACAAAATCTAAAAATTCTTTAGGATCAATTTCATGATGTATCATTAGACCATTTAAGCTCGTGTTATATTTGTGAAAGTAATTTGTCTGAAGTTCTTTGGCTTTTTTTAAATCTACATTAAGTTTACTTGAGATATATTCTGTCATTTTTCGGCTTACTTGACCAAATACTGCCTCTAGGTCGCTATAAAGAACACCATCACAATCAAATAAAATATTTTTAATATTGCTTAAATTTTTCATTGTCTAATTAAAGTTCCAGATCCCCCATCTGATAAAAGTTCAAATAGAACAGAATGATTTTTTCTCCCATCTATTATAACAACTCCTTTTACTCCGTTAGTAGCAACATCTAAGCAATTATTTATTTTTGGGATCATACCACCCGTAATTGTTTCATTATCTATTAACTCTTTTATAGATTCTGAATTAATTTCTGGAATTAGATTTTTATTTTTATCCAAAACACCTTCTACGTCACTTAATATAATCAACCTTCTTGCGTTAATTTTTTTAGCAATAAAGCCAGCTGCAGTATCTGCATTGACGTTATAAGTTTGATCATTTTTATCTAAACCTAAGGGAGCAATAATAGGCACTTTTTTATCTGCGATAATTTTATGTATTATTGATTGATCTACATTTTTAGGAGAGCCCACAAAACCAAGCTCTTCATTTTCTTGCACAACTGTTAAAATATTATTTTCCTTAGAATTAATACTCTGACTTTCGCAATTTTGCTGATCTAGTGCATTGATAATTTCTTTATTAAAATCAATTAATACTTCTTCTACAACTTTAATAGTTTCTTTGTCGGTTACCCTTAATCCTTTTATAAATTTACTTTCTAAACCTATCTCATTAAGTTTATTGCTTATTCTTTTTCCACCCCCATGAACAATAATAGGAGTAAATCCTAGTTTATTTAGTGTTGAAATATCTTTAATAAAAATATCAAAAAGATTTTGATCAATTAAAACGCTTCCACCACATTTAATAACAATATATTCATCATTATATTTTTCTAAATATTTTTTTACTTCTTCAGTTGAAGGACCATCGAGTGGTAGAATTGTTTTTAATTCTTCTTCTTTAATATCCAACATTAAGTTGTTGTTTTAACAGTGGTTCGTTTCATTATAAAAACTTGTTGTGCCATAGTTAAAATATTATTTACTGTCCAATATATTACCAACCCTGCTGGGAAAGGTGCCAAAATTATTGTTAGGAATAATGGAAAGAACATAAATATTTTTGCTTGCATCGGATCTGTTGGTGCAGGATTTAATTTTTGTTGAACCCACATAGAAACACCCATTGCAACAGGCCATGCTCCAATGACTAAAAATGATGGTACATCATAAGGCAATAATCCAAATAGATTAAACAAAGAGGTAGGGTCTCTCTCAGATAAATCTTGGATCCAGCCATAAAAAGGCATTTGTCTCATTTCAATCGTTACAAATAAAACTTTGTATAAAGCAAAGAAAACTGGAATTTGTACAAGTATTGGTAAACAACCAGACATCGGGTTTACTTTCTCTTTTTTATAGAGAGCCATCATTGCTTGTTGCAATTTCATTTTGTCATCTTTGTGTAGCTCTTTTAGTCTCGCCATTTCAGGCTGTAAGGCTTTCATTTTTGCCATGCTTCTGAACGAAAAGTTTGCAAGTGGGAAAAATGCTAATCTTATACAAATTGTAATTGCTATGATAGCTAAGCCGTAATTTCCAAGTAATTTAAAGAAATAATCTATTCCAAAAAATAATGGCTTGGTAATAAAGTATAAAAATCCCCAATCAATTGTTAAGTCAAATTTATCAATGTTTAAAGATTCAGCATATCCATCAATTACATCAACTCTTTTTGCAGCAACAATGATTTGTAAGGTTTCTTCAATTAATGAATTTTCATTAAGTTCCAATGGCTCAGTTGAAACAAAATTTGCTCTGAACTTGTCTTTATAATCAAATGTTGTTTTAAATTCTTTTTCTCTAGGTGGAATTAGCGAAGTTACCCAGTATTTATCTCCAATCCCTAACCATCCTTTTTGAGCTGTTCTTGAAAATTTCTTCTCTTGTATATCATCGTAATCTTCTTCAATAAGTTCATCATCAAGTGTTGCCACTAATCCTTCATGAAGGATATAGAAGTTAGATATATCAGGCATTTCATTTCTAATGATTTGACCATAAGTATAAAAATCATATTTTTTATCTGTAGGATTGATTACACTTTGTTTAATTGAAAATAAGTATTTATCATCTAAGGTAATCTCCTTTTCAAATGTTATACCTTGATCATTTGTCCAAGATATTTTTATAGGAGATTGATCTGTTAATTTTTTATTTCCTGAAACTTTCCAAATAGAATTTGAATTTGGTATTTTAACATTTTTATCTGATGTTATAAAACCACTTTCAATTAAATAACCATCTTTTGAATTTCTTGGTGAAAGAAGTGTGACTTTTTCCTGTGAGTCTAGACTAACATTATATTGTTTAAAAGTTAGATCATCAATTACACCACCTTTAAGCGATATAGAACCAACAATACTTTCATTCTCAAATTTAATTCTTTCACTTTGATTTAAAGCTTCTTCTCTAGAAATTTCAGCAACATTTTCTTTTTGATCTAAGGAAGGTGTATCGCTGTTTTGTTCAACTTTATTTCCTTCAGCCATATTTTCTTTAGTAATTGGTGGAGGAGCAAAAAATAGCGAATACAAAACTATAACTGCTGCTGATAATGAAATTGCCGCTACTATATTTTTAGTATCCATATTATTTTAATTTTGTATTTTTTTTAACAGGATCAAAACCTTCACCACCACCTAAAAATTTGATTGGGTGACAAGATAAGATTCTTTTAATACTTAAAAATAATCCTTTTAATAGACCAAATTCTTTAAGTGCATCAATACTGTATTCTGAGCAAGTAGGCAAATATCTACAAGAATGTCCAAATAGAGGGCTAATCAAATATTTGTAACCTTTGATAATTTTAATTAGTGTACTTGTAAAAATATTCATTATTTTATTTTTTTAAAATCCTGAAATAGAGTTTCTTTTATTAATTTGTATTCATTATTTAGCATAGATGGCTTAGCGATAACAAGGAATGAATAGTTAAAATTTATTGATATTTTTTTAACTGCCTCGTTTAAAATATTCCTTAATCTTCTTTTAATCTTATTTCTCTTAACAGCATTCCCTAATTTTTTTTTTGTTACAAAACTAATGTTTAGTTTTTCATTATCTTTATTCATTAATTTACCAAAGAAAATAGTTACGAACTTATTTGAAAACTTTTTTTGTTTAAGTAAATTTTTAAATTCTTCGTTTTTTGAAAGAGCAACAATTTTGCTTTTCATTAATTTACACTGATACAGTTAAAGATTTTCTTCCTCTGGCTCTTCTTCTAGCTAAAAGTTTCTTTCCACCTTTAGTCTTCATTTTTGATCTAAAGCCATGTTTTCGTGCTCTTTTTTTATTTGAAGGTTGGTACGTTCTTTTCATAAATAAATTGATTAAATTTTATAAATTTTGCCCCTTTATATTAGCAATAATAAAAATAGCAAATAGAAGATTTAGGAATAAAATAACAATATATATGGAAAATACAAAAAAAATTAAAATATTTATAGCTTTATCTTATTTATTTATTCTCATTTTATTTTTATTTTTTTTCTTTTCAAAATTCAGTCTTCAAGAGATTACCTCTTATGATTTTTTGAGAAACAACAGATCTTATTTAATCGAATTAAAGAATTCTAATTTATTTTTAGTTTCAATATCTTTTTTAATTTTAACTATACTTTGGGTATTTCCTTTTTTAGGCTTTGGATCTCCTGCTGCTTTGATGGGGGGATTTATTTTAGGAAAATGGATAGGTTCTGTTGTTGTAGTATTTGGTCTTACAATTGGTGCTACATTTCTATATATTTTTGGAAATTATTTCTTAAAAGATTTTATTAAGGAAAAATTTTTAAATAAATTTATTAATCTTGAAAATAAATTTAAAAAATCTGAGTTTATTTATTTGTTAATTTATCGAATGGTTGGTGGAATACCTTGGCAGTTGCAGTCTCTTTTGCCACTAATGTTTAATGTAAAAATTAAAAATTATTTTTTTTCTACATTTTTTGGAATTGTTCCAGGTGTTTTTATATTTGCCTCTATAGGTAGTGGGATGGAAAAAATTATTGACCTTAATACCGAAGCCCCAAAAGTAAGTGATATAATTTTTTCACCAGATATTTATTTGCCTCTTATGGCATTTTTTACTTTAATTATTACCACAATATTTTTTAGAAAAAAATTCTACAAAAATTAATGGTGCTCCCACCCTGTACTGACCAGGGAACTAGTCATTACCAATGACTTGTTATGCCATTTAACTACAGGAGCTAAAATACATTTAGTAATTTATTGATAATAAAGCATTTTTTTCAAATTATTGCCTTAATTTTTTGATTATAATGATCTATATCTACTAAAAAAAATGTTATGGGAATTCACTACGATTATAAATCTACAAAAGGTAACAAGCTTATGGAGAAGCAAGCTAAAAGAGAAAGAAAGCTTGCTGAAAAAAAAGCCAAACGTTTAGCAAAAGAAGGTCCAAAAAAAGAAGAGCCCACATCAAAACCATTAGATCCTAATAAACCAATATCGTTAGATTTTTTGACTAATCCCAACAAAGAATGAGTTCAAAAAATAAAAATGAGCGTTTGAGCTTAGCTTTAAGAAAAAACTTAAAAAAAAGAAAACTATTCCAAAAAAAAAACAAAAAAAAATCTAAGTAATGTCTATTCAGCCTGACTCGTGGATTAAGAAGATGTGCAAAGAGCACAACATGATTGAACCATTTTTAGATCATCAAGTTGCAGAGGGAAAAATATCATATGGATTAAGTAGCATGGGTTATGATGTTAGGATCTCTGATGAATATAGAATATTCACTAATGTAAATAATTCCTTAGTTGATCCAAAAAATTTTTCAGATGATAATTTTATAGAGAAAAAGGGACCACATTGCATTATTCCTCCAAACTCATTTGTTTTAGCTAAAACAGTAGAATATTTCAGAATTCCAAAAGATGTACTTTGTATATGTGTTGGTAAAAGCACTTATGCAAGAACAGGTATAATTTGTAATGTAACTCCTATTGAAAATGAATTTGAGGGAAATATAGTTATAGAGCTAAGCAACACTACACCTAATCCAGCAAAAATTTATTCTAATGAAGGTATAGCCCAATTTTTATTCTTTAAATCAGAGACTCAACCAGAGACAACTTATAAATCTAAGAACGGTAAATATCAGGGACAAACTACTATTCAGGTTGCCAAAATTAAAAAGTAAGTTATGGACAAATTTCTGATTGATGGTCCTAGCAAAATCAAAGGCAAAGTTTCAATATCAGGTTCGAAAAATGCATCATTGCCAATATTAGCAGCTACACTACTTTTTGATTTACCGGTAACTGTTCATAACCTTCCAAGAGTAAAAGATATAAGCACTATGCTTAATTTACTTAAATCTCTTGGATCAAAAATCGAACTTTCTAAAGATAAAAAAACTGCAAAAATTTCAAACAATAAAAATATGAAAACTTTTGCTAGTTATTCATTAGTTAAAACAATGAGAGGTTCAATTTTAGTATTAGGACCATTAGTTGCAAAATATCATAAGTCAAAAACATCATTACCAGGTGGTTGCTTAATTGGTGCGAGACCAGTTAATTATCATTTGTCAGCTTTAGAAAAACTTGGGATGAATTATGAAATTAAGGATGGATACATATTAGCAAAATCTTTTGGCAAACTTAAAGGTGGACAAATTAGATTTCCAAAAATTACTGTTGGCGCAACTGAAAATTCTATAATTGCTGCATGCTTGGCAAAAGGAAAAACAGTATTAAGAAATTGTGCTGTTGAGCCAGAAATAAAAGACCTTACTAATTTTCTTAATTCAGCTGGTGCAAAAATAAGTTGGAAAGGAAGAACATGCACTATTAACGGAGTAAGTTCTTTAAATTCAACAAATTATTCAGTGATGGCTGATAGAATTGAAGCTGGTACTTTTTGTGTAGCAGCAACTCTAGCTAAAGGAACTCTTGAAATTAATAATTTAGATCCAAAAATAATAAACACAGAACTTAATTTATTAAAAAAAACAGGAGCCAAAATAAAAGTGAGCAAAAATAATATTCATATTAATGGACCAGAAAAAATTAAGTCTATTAAAAATATTAAAACAAAAGAGTTTCCAGGAATACCAACAGATTTACAGGCGCAATTAATGGTCTTAATGTGTAAAGCAAAAGGAAAAAGTTCAATTACAGAGAATATTTTTGAAAACAGATTTATGCATGTTGCTGAATTACAGAGATTAGGTGCAAATATTACGACCAAAAATAATAAAGCTTATATTGAGGGTAATACAAAATTTATTGGTGCAGAAGTTATGTCTAGTGATCTAAGAGCATCTGTAGCACTTGTTTTAGCAGCTTCGGTTGCACAAGGGAAATCTGTAATTAATAGGATTTATCATTTAGATCGTGGTTATGAAAAAATTGAAAATAAATTAAAAAATATTGGTGTTAAAATAAAAAGATTAACAAGATGAACAAATATTTAGCCAAAATTATTGCTACAGACAAAGAAGGATTGCAAATGATTTCAGCTTGTAGTTCAGGAGCCAAAGTAAAAGTTTCAGATATTAAGTATCTAGAAACTAATAAGGTATTTTTATTATCAATTGAGCGAATAAAAGTAGAAAATGAAAATGAGGACAAAAAAGTCAATAGTATCTGCAGATTTGATTTTGTTGATAAGGTTAAGTCAAAAAATATTGATCAATCAAATCAAGAATTAGTTTTAGAATTAGTAGGAATAGATTATTTGAAAAATAATGATGTTTATGAAATAAATCTCTTTTTTAGTAATAATGCTCATATAGCTTTGACCGCTGAATCGATTGAAGCAATATTAGAAGATCAAAGTGAAATAAAGTAGAGATGAAGGTTTTAGATAGCAGTAAGAAAAATTTTGACAAATTATTAGATAGTTTGTTGATGCAAAGAAAAAGAAAAGTGCAATCAAGTTCTGTTTCTGTCACTAACATTATTAAAGATGTAAAAAAAAATGGTGATAAAGCCTTACTAAAATATGAAAAAAAATTTAACAAAAATTCAGTAATCAAGCCTAGCTCAAATCAAATTCAAAAATCAATTCAATCATTAAATTTCATTGTAAAAAATTCTATAGATACTGCTTACAACAGGATTTATAAATTTCATTCATTACAAAAATTCAAAAATATTTCTTACACTGATAAATTTAAAAATAAACTTGAGTATAAATATTTGCCAATAGATTCGGTTGCAATTTATGTGCCTGGTTCAACGGCATCCTATCCATCTAGTGTATTGATGAATGCAATTCCAGCTATTGTTGCTGGTGTAAAAAGAATAGTTATGATCAACCCAGGCTATAAAGGAAAACAAAATCCTGCAGTATTGTATGCTGCTAAAAAATGTAAAATTAAGGAAATTTATTCAATTGGTGGACCATCTGCTATCGCTGCAGTTTCTTATGGAACAAAAAAAATTAAAAAGGTTGATAAAATTGTAGGGCCTGGAAATGCTTACGTTGCAGCTGCAAAAAAAGAAGTTTTTGGAGATGTTGGAATTGAGGGCATGACTGCTGGTCCTTCTGAAGTAACAATAGTTTGTGACAAGCATTCTAATCCAGAATGGGTTGCTAGCGATTTAATAGGACAAGCAGAACATGATGATCTTGCACAGTGCATATTAATTTCAAAAGATAAAAACTTATTAAATAAAGTTAAAACTGAAATAATTAAGCAATTAAAAGAAATTCCAAGAGAGTCTATTGCAAAGAGAAGTTTGCAAAATAATGGAATTTTGATGCATGTAAATTCAGATAAAAAAATTATCGACATTGTTAACAAAATAGCTCCAGAGCATTTAGAATTAAATGTTAAAAACTATAAATCTATTGTTTCAAAAATAAAAAATTCAGGATCAATTTGTTTAGGAAAATATGCTGTTATGGCTATGACGGATTATAATGTAGGTTCAAACCATGTTTTACCAACTAACGGATCAGCAAAATATTCAAGTGGTATAAGTGTAAACGAATTCTACAAAAGGATTTCATACATAAACCTATCAAAAAAGGGTATTGAAAGTCTTGGACCATCAGTTATAACACTTGCAAATTACGAAGGCTTGGTTGGGCATGCTCAATCAGTATTAAAAAGAATAAGGAGAAAATAAATTTGTCAAAACAAGACTTACTTGAATTCAAGGGTACTGTGATAGACCTACTTCCGAATGCAATGTTTAGAGTTAAGCTAGAGAATGGTCATACTGTTACAGCTCACACAGCAGGTAAGTTGAGAAAAAACAGAATTAGAGTTCTTCAAGGTGACAATGTAACTGTGGAGATGACACCTTACGATCTTACTAAAGGAAGAATTATCTTTAGAGGATAAATAAGGCTGAGTAGCTCAGGAGTAGAGCAGAGCCCTGAAAAGGCTTGTGTCGGAGGTGCGAATCCTTCCTCAGCCACCACCACAAAGTTTGATCTTGAAATACCTGTAAAAGAAATTAACTTAATTAATATAATAAATAACAAAAGGACAAAGAAATAAGATGAGTACACTACAAGGTAAAATAAAATGGTATAATGGTAAAAAGGGATATGGCTTTATAGAGAGAGACGACAAAGAAAAAGATGCCTTTGTACATGCTTCAGCTGTAAAAGCTGCTGGAATGAGATTTCTTAATGAAGGTGATAAACTTGAATTCACATTAGAAGACGGTCCTAAAGGTCCTTCTGCAGTAAATTTAAAAAAAATAGACTAATTTTCGTAAAATTTCTAAAGGACGTTATTTCTACATTTAGTAGATTAACGTCCTTTTTTTATTAAAGCCTTGAATATTAATAATTTTTGTCTAAAAGGCTGATCATGAATATAAATATTACATACAGAATTGCTTATAGAAGTACTCACAGAAACTGTTTCCATAGCCATTAGGCTATTTATTTATATTATAATTTTCATTCCACATAAAATAAGATAATAACTAAAGGATAAGCTTTGGTGGTGAAATAGTATCACGTCGGTTTGTGGATCCGAAGTCGTAGGAGCGTAACCTACCCAAAGTACCACTAAAATGGAAAAAGATAAAAAACTCAATCCTTCCTTACCATCTGGATTTGAAGATCGTTGGAATAAAAAGTTAGTTTTAAAAAAACAGCTTTTAAAAGTGATTGAAAAAAATTTTTTAAAATTTGGAGCTGAACCATTAGAGACACCTTCTTTTGAGATCAGCGAAAATATTGGTTCGTTTTTAGCAGAGGACGAGGATAACCCTATGTCTGATGTATTCTCATTTAAAGATGGCGATAAAAATATTACTCTTCGATACGATCTATCTAGTCCTTTAGCTAGATTTGTTGCTCAAAACAACCAAGAGCTTCCGTCAATTTACAAAAGATATGCAATTCAGAATGTTTTTAGAAATGAAAAAGCAGGAAATGGAAGATACAGAGAGTTCATGCAGGCCGACTTTGATATTGTTGGAAATGTCAATTCAGCTCAAGCTAATGCAGAACTTTGTAATTTAATCTCAAGTACACTCTTAGATTGTGGTTTGAATAAAGATCAATTCACAATCAATATTAGTAACAGAAAAATAGTACAAGGTTTAATTGATGATTTAAAAATAACTGAAAATAAGCAATTAAAAGTAATTAGAGCTATTGATAAATTAGATAAACCTGGATTTGGTTTAAAAGGTGTTGAAGATCTTCTTAAAAAAGAGAGAAAAGATGCAAGCGGTGCAGTTACAAAAGGTGCTGATCTAACTGACGAACAAGCATCGCAAATATTAAATTTCTTAAAAATAAAAGAGTTAAAACAATTAAAAGAAAATTTAAAAAATCCATTGTCTCAAGAGGGAATTAAAGAGTTAGAGGACGTTTTTGAAATTTTAGGATTTGGTTCTAATTTAGAGAAAGTACAAACCAATTTTACTATTGTTAGAGGTTTAGCTTATTATTCTGATTTTATCGTTGAAACTAACCTAAATTTTAAAGTTACAAATAATAAAGGAAAAGAAGTTGATATTGGTAGCATTTGTTCAGGAGGTTCTTATGCTAAACTTATCTCAAGATTTAAAGGGATAGATATTCCAGGTACAGGAATTAGTTTCGGTGTAGACAGATTATTATTTGCACTTTTACAATTGGATCAGATTAAGGTCGATGATGAAAAGCCTGTTTTAGTCTGTGTGATGGATGAAAAATATCTAAAAAATTATTACGAAATTGTAGACCAATTAAGAGAAAATAACATTAATGCAGAAATTTTTTTAGACATAAAGAAAAATTTAGGTAAGCAATTAACCTTAGCAAATAAGCGTGAATTAAATGTAGCAGTTATTTGTGGTGACAATGAATTTAATGAAGGAACAGTAACGATAAAAAATCTTAAAGGTGTTAAAGGTGAAAATAACAAAACATTTCCAAAATCAAATTTAATAGATGAAATCAAAAAACTTATCTGAAAGCATTCTTAGATCAGTAAAATCTAAGGGTTATAAATATATTGATTTACCGTCAGTTATTGAGGCAAATCATATTGTTCAAAGGTCAGGTGAAAACTTTAGAAAATTTATTTTTTCATTTACTGATCAAAATGGAAGTGAGCTGTGTCTTAGACCAGATTTAACAATTGCATCCTGCTTAAGATATTTAGAAAATAATTTAAAAGGAAAAGAAAAAATTTTTTATAGTGGTCAAGCTTATAGAAAATCTGAAAATAAAAGTGATTCTATTATCCGAGATCAAATTGGATTTGAAATTTTAGGCTCTAAAGATGAAAAAAATGATGATAAAGAAATTATCAATACCTCATTAAAATCTCTTCAAAATATTAAATATTCATCAGGCAAATTAACAATTGGAAATGTTGAAATATTTAATTTGTTAATTTCAAAACTAGATATTCCAAAAAGATGGAAGTTAAGATTATCAAGACATTTTTGGAGAGAAGATTACTTTAACGATCTTTTAAAAAGATTAGAGACAAACTCTGATGTAGATCCAACTATCGTTGAAATAGATAAAAAGCGTTATTTAAAAATGCTGAAAGAAGATTTATCAAATGTAATAGCAGGAAGAACTATTAATGAGATATTAAATCGATTTGATAACAAAATTAAAGATCCAAGAAGAGCTAGTAAAGGCAAAGGTGTTTCAAAAATTATTAAAGACTTCTTAAAAATCAAATGTCCAATTAATGAGGCTGCATCTGAGTTAAATAAATTTTTTAAAAAAAATAGAATTAATTTGGTGGTTGATCAAAGATATTTTCCTGTATCTAAAAATAAACTTTCAAAACTAAATGTAGTATTTTCAACTTCTTTTGGAAGACAATTAGAATATTACACAGGAATGGTTTTTAAAATTGATGTTAAATCAAAAAATAAATTAAAAAATATTATAAATGGTGGTCGTTATGATCGTTTAATTTCTGACCTTGGATCAAAAAAACAAATAGCAGCAGTTGGAGCTGCAATAAATATAAGTTTATGATTATTTGGCTAGCTTCATATCCAAAGAGTGGAAATACATGGTTAAGATCAATGATTGCAACTTATTTCTATACCAATACAGGTGAGTTTAATTTTAAACTTTTAAATTATATAGACCAATTTCCAAATTATAATGATTTTAGAAATTACAAAGATGCTTTTTATAAACCTGAGAGTACATCAAAGTACTGGCTAGATGTCCAAAAAAAAATTAATGAAAAAAATAAGTTAACTTTTTTAAAAACTCATAATGCTTTATGCAAAATTGATAATTCAGTATTTACTGATCAAAAAAATTCTATTGGAGCAATATATATTGTTAGAGACCCAAGGAATGTTGTTAATTCAATACTAAATCACTTTGATTTTAAAAACCATCAACAGGTATTGGAATTTATGAAAGACGAAGGTAGGTGTTTGCTTTATAAGGAAGACGATAGATATCTTGGTTTTGTATCTTTATTTTCATGGAAAACGCATCAAAAATCTTGGATAGACAATAAATTGTTTCCAGTTTTAACTATTAGATATGAAGATTTGCAAAACAAAACTTTTGAAACTTTTAAGAATGTAATTGATTTTTTAAACTCAATTATAAGTCAAAAAAAACATTTTGATAAAGAAAAAGCAAAAAAAGTTATTCAATCTTGTCAATTCGAAAAAATGAAAAATATGGAAAAAAGGGAAGGGTTTGCTGAATCGGTTAAAAAAAAATCCGAGGATAAGAAAATTGACTTTTTTCATTTGGGGCCAAACAATAATTATAAAAAATTGCTTACCCAAGATTTAATTTCAGAAATGAATTCTATTTTCAAAGATGAATTGAGGTATTTTAAATATGAATAAAATTTTCAATATTGGCATTCCTAGCAAAGGTAGACTCAGAAAGGATGTCTTAAACATATTTAAAAAAAATAAATTAAATCTAATTTCAGAAAGAGGAGAAAGAGATTTATTAGGTTCAATTAAACAAAAAAAAAATGTTAAAATTTTATACCTTCATGCAAGAGAAATTATAGAAAGACTTGGAGATGGTTCATTAGATCTAGGATTTTCTGGATTTGATTTGTTGAAAGAAAGTGAAATAAATATTCAAAAGAAAATTAATGTCATTAAAAAATACGATTTTGGGAAAGCCACGTTAGTAGTTGCAATTCCAGATCCTTGGATTGATGTTCAAACTATTGCTGATTTAGAGGAAATAGCATTTGAGTTTAGAGATAAGAAAAAGAAAAGATTAAGAGTTGCAACCAAATATCCAAATTTAACAAGAGAATTTTTATTCTCTAAAGGAGTTACTCAATTTAAATTAGTAGATAGTTTAGGTGCTACAGAAGCATATCCATTTACTGGTTCATCAGAAATAATTACTGACATCACTTCAACAGGAGAAACGTTAAAAGCTAATAATCTAAGAATTTTAAAAGATGGTGAAATATTAAAATCAGAGGCTTGTATGATGATATCTAAATCATCTTCTAAAAATAAATCTCTTCAAAGTTTAGCTAGATTACTTTCTAAGAATTAAATCTTTCCAATAAATAAGAATAATTTTAATAATATCTAGGTTTCGAAGGATTGCATAAAGACCAACTAGCATTCCTAAACCAATAATAATTTTAAATATTAATAATAATTCCATTACATATTTTATATATGATATAAAGTGATTCATGGAAGCTATATTTTTAGTTATTTTAATTTTGCTGCTTGGAGCAGTTTCGACAATTCTTTACTTAAATTTAAGATCTAAGCCTGAAGATCAAAAAGAAAATAAAGAAGCTGAAGAAATAGCTAACTTAAAATCTGAAATTTCAAGTTTAAAGGATACTTTAAATACAACAATCAATAGCTCACTTGGAGCAATGTCCACTTCATTTAACAATCTGTCTACTGGAGTAACAAAAGATATGACAGAGGCTTTAACTAAAGTAGATGAAAAAGTTGGAAATTTTAATCAACAAGTTCAACTATTAAATCAAAGCCAAGAAGGAATAACTAAGATTTTAGCTGGTGTTAAAAAATATGGAACTCTTGCAGAGTTTAGTTTGGATGCACTGATTAAAGATTTACTACCAGCTTCTCAATTTATGACAAATGTGAAAATGAAAGAGAATACAAGTGAGAATGTAGAATTTGCAATTAAGCTACAAGGTGATGTTTTAGTTCCAGTTGATAGTCATTTTCCGGTGGAGAAATTTAAAGCAATTACCGATGGTCATGACGCGGAAGACAAAAGGTTAGTTGCCGATGCTAGAGCAAAATTAGCTACTGCATTTAAGGCAAAAGCCAAAAGTGTAAATGAAAAATATATTGTACCACCAAAAACTACTGACTTTGCAATTGTGTATGCCCCTACAGAAAGTTTATACAAAGAGTTAACTGAATACCAAGACCCAAGTACAAAAGAATTATTAACTCAAGAATTAATGAAAAAATATAAAATTGTAATCTGTGGCCCTAATACTTTGTCAGCATATTTGCAATCTTTACACATGGGATTTCAATCCTTGAAAGTTCAAAAGGGAGCAACTGAAATCTATAATCATTTAAAAACAATAAGCACAAGATTTTCAAAACACTTTGACAATATAGTAGTTCTTAGAAAAAAATTAGAAGATGCTATGGGTGTAGTTGATAAATTTGGAACAGATGCAAGATCAATAAATAGAACTTTGGAAAGCATAAAAGATCCAGAGCAGGTTGAGAAAGCTGTACAAACAGACAACGTTGAAAAATTTGTTGATAAACAAAGACAAATTAAAAATTAATTTCTTTTTTTTGATAATACCATTTATAAGAAATCTCATGCAATGGAATCGTAAATATGATTATCCAAAATCTTCAAGAGCAACAGTTGATGGTATTAGAAGATACCTTTTGGGAGAAGAAAAATTACCAAGTGTTACTTCAATTTTAGATGTTACTAAATCTGAGGAGGATAAAGCAGCACTAGCAAATTGGAGAGAGAGAACAGGATATAAAGAAGCTGAAGCTATCACAAAAGCAGCAAGCAGTAGAGGTTCGCAGATGCATAACTACTTAGAATCTTATTTGCTTGGTAGAGAAAATTTAAGTTTTTTTGATGATAATGAACAATATAAATTGATGGCAAAAGAAATAATAGATCATGGTTTAAAAAATAGATTGGAAGAAATATGGGGTGTTGAGTGTACATTGTACTATCCAGATAAGTATGCTGGCACTGCGGACTGTGTTGGAGTTTATGAAGGAAGAGAAACAATTATAGATTTTAAACAAAGCAATAAACCAAAGAAAGCTGAGTATATCGATTCATGGTTATTACAAACCAGCGCGTATTCTTTAGCTCATAATGTTGTGTATAACTCCAATATCACTTCTTGTGTTATTTTGGTCTGCACTGTAGATAAATTATTCCAAGAATTTAAAATTCAAGGACATGATTTAGTCATCTATCAAAATTTGTTTTTAGGAAGATTAAAAAAATTTCATGAACTATCTAATTTAACTTAAAATATATAAGAAAATATGGATAAATTTGTAATCTACGACACTGAAACAACTAATAGCACTATTTGGGGATCAATTATTGAGGTTGGAGCAGTTGTTGTTGATAAAAATTTAAATGAAATTGGTAAGTTAAATATCAGAGGCAGAATGCCAGAAGGAGAAGTGCCAAGTGCTAAAGCTCTATTGGTAAACTCAACAAGTATCGATTTACTTACTAAAGGAAATTATTCTCATTATGAATTTTTAGGAGCAGTTGAAAACTTCTTTTCAAAAGCTGCTCCAGCATTATTTATGGGATGGAGTAACTTAAATTTTGATAGACGAATGTTCCATTTCAATTTCTTTAAAGGTAACAGATATCCTTACATTACTCATTCGTCTCCAAATAAAGAACACGACGGTCTGCATGTTGCAAGAGCTGCACAAACAATTAATTCTGAAACTTTAAAAACAGAACTAACAGATGCTGGAAATGAAAGTCTTGCTCTTGAAGGGTTAGCAAGACAACAAGGATTTGATACTTCCCAACAACATACTGCATATCATGATGCATTTACAAGTTTAAAAATTTTAAGAATTATAAAGGAAAAGCATAACGATAATTGGGAAAAATTTTTAACCACCTCTACAAAGAGTAGTGTGGAATCTATTTTAAAAGCAGAGGGTATTTATTCAATTTTTGAAAATGTTAAAGGAAGAAATATGATGTATTTAGTTTCAACATTACATCCAGAGCATTGTTTTCATCCATCTTATGCTTCCTGGGGATATCTTTGGGACTTAAGAAGAGATCCAGAACCTTTTTTAAATATGTCTGTTAATGAGCTTAAAGCTAATCTTAAAAAAATAAGTCCTAAAGCTTTAAGAGTTATTAAAACAAATAAAGCGCCTGTAGTATTAGATAAAAAATTTGCTTTAAAAGAAAAAGCCTATGCAGATCTTGATTTGGAAACAATTCAAAAAAGAGCCAAATTAGTTAGATCTAGCGAAAACCTATGCAAGAATATTCAAATCATTAATAGGGAAGCTGCAGAAGAAAAGGCTCAAACTCAAAATCAAGAAGATTTACTTCCTGAGGAAACATTGTATGAGAAATTTGTTCCAAACAAAGATACTGCTTTATTTAAAACATGGCACAGCTCATCATGGGAAGAAAAATTAAGATTACTAGATAAATTTCAAGATAAGAGATGTGCATGGTTTGGACAAAAAATTATTTACCAAGAAGCACCTCACGTATTACCACCTGATTTATATAAAAATATTAAAAGTGAGATAGCTAGAAGAATTTTAAGTAAAAATAGAGAAAAGTGGCAAACTATAGCAATGGCTTACACTGAAATAGACACCTTGAGAGACCAAGCATCTAATAGAGATGATGAAGAAGAACTAAAAAAATTGGATGAAATAAATGAATTTATTATGTCTATTGAAAAAAAATATGAAATTGCATAGTTGACTTTAAAACTTTAATTTATAGAAAGGATTTATGCTTATAGATTTTAAAGATGAAGATTTTGATAGTAAAATCAAAAATGAAGATGTTTCGGTAATCCAGTTTTCAGCTAGTTGGTGTGGTCCTTGCAAAGCTTTAAAACCAGTGATGGATAAATTAGCTGATGAATACAAAGGTAAAGCTGGTTTTTATTATGCTGATGTAGAAGATGGTGGAATAAACACTGGAAGTGCTGCGGGTATAAGAGGCGTACCAACTGTTATTATTTACAAAAAAGGTGTTGAAGTAGATAGAAAAGTTGGTGGGGTACCTGAAAGCCACATGAAAGAATTTTTAGAAAAAAATATCTAATTCAAATTAAGTATTTCTCCAGCCAGATAAAGAGAACCTGTAATTAAGATTATATCGTTTTTCTTGACCGAAATAGACTTGATTGCATCAAATATATCTTCTTTGTACTGAACATTTTTGAATGAATTTAGTTTGTTTTTTAATTCTTTTCCACCAATTGAATTAGGTTGGTTTGGAATATCAATAGTGGTCAAGGTTGAGATATTTTTAAAATAACTAATATACTCATTATGATCCTTGTTGGACATCATACCTAAGATTATGTGTTTATTACAATCTAAAGTTTGGAGGTATTCATTTACTACTCTAGCTCCATCAGGGTTATGATCCCCAGAAACTAATAATGTATTATTTTTTACAAGTTCTTTTAGTTTTCCAGATTTAATTTCCTGTAATCTTGCAAGATTATTAATATTTTGAATACCACTTTCTATTTCATTGCTTTGAATTCCAAGATTTAAAGTTCTTATAGTTGCAATAGCAGTCGATATATTTTCTAGTTGAAACTGACCAAGAACGTTTGGTAGAGGAAGTTTCAAACCTCCAAATTTATCCTCATAGTAAAAAAAACCATTCTCTTGAATTGAATAACTATAGTCTTCATTAAAAAATAATTTATTTGAAGAGTTATATTTGATAGTTTTTTTAATACATTCCATTGTCTCTTTTTTATTTTGTTTTGCGATAACAATATTTGAATTAAGTAAGGCTGATGTTTTTTCAAAAACAATTTGCTCAATTGTTTGATTTTCTTTTGGAAGCCAGTCAAGATGGTCTTTGCTTATAGAAGTTACTATACTTGCAAGATTGCTCTTTAAAATATTAGTAGCATCAAAACGATGGAATAAACCACTTTCTATTAAGTTGATATTGTCAGGATATTGGGCAGCTTTATAAAAAAAACAAGCTGATAACATTTCAAAAACAGTTATTGGTTCGTTATTATTAACTTTTTCAACCTCTTCTAATAAATCGGCTAATTCCTCGGCATTTAATTCCTGATTATTAAATACAAATCTTTCATTAATTTTTTGTATATGTGGGCTCGTATAAACATTGCATTTTAAATTTGCTTCCTTAAGAATTGCATAAATAGCCTGGATGGTAGAGTTCTTACCATTAGTTCCTACAACTGATATAGCCTTAATTTTATCTTGAGGATTTCCTAATTTTTTACAAAGATTTTGAATTCTATCTAAAGATAAATCTATTTCTTTAGGATGCAACTTTTGAAAATTGCTGAGTATCTTCTGAAGTCTCATTTTGCTCAGAACTTATAGCAGAATTTTGTTTTAACAAAATTGATAATAAAGTTCCTATTTTAGATGCTAGATCTCTTCTCTCTACGATTAAATCAACAAATCCAGTTTTCTCAACATACTCACTTTTTTGAAAACCTTCAGGCAATTCTTCTTTTACTGTTCCTTGAATAACTCTTGCGCCTGCAAATGCAATTAAAGCGCCTGGCTCTGCAATATGAATATCTCCTAACATTGCATAAGAAGCAGTTATTCCTCCTGCAGTTGGATCTGTAATACAAACTAAGTAAGGTAAACCATTTTTCTTTAATTCATTAATCGCAAGTGTAGTTCTTGTCATTTGAGACAATGAAATTAAACTTTCCATCATTCTCATTCCTCCACCAGCGCTTATACATATAAATGGTGTTTGATTTTCTATTGCATGTTGAATTCCATATAAAAATGCTTCACCTTCTGCAGCAGCCATTGAAGCTCCTAAAAAGTCAAAATCAGATGCAACAGCTGTTATTTTAATATTATTGATTGTCCCAGATGCAACCATCATCCCACAATCTAATCCAGTTTTCTTACGAGCACTTTTTAATCTATCTTTGTATGATTTAGAGTCTGTCCAATTTAAAGGATCATCTTTTGGAATGGGTGTTTTAAAAACTTCATAGTTGTTTTTTCCAAACAAAATATCAAATCTTTGTTTTGGTTTAATTCTATGATGCTTATTACAATCTGGACATACCCAAAGGTTTGCTTCTAAATCTTTCTTTAGAATTGGTCCACGACAACAACTTGTCCATTCACTTTTTGCAATATCTTCTTTAGTAGCTCGTTCACGTATAGCAGTTTTTATCTTTTCACCTGCTTTAATAATTTTGGTTATCCAGTTCATTGAATTTTATTTCTTAATCTTTTAACGATATTAGTAACATTTGTGACAGTATTTTGTCTTCTTTCAATTGATTTAGATATTTCCTTACATATCGCACTACCAACTACTAAACCATCAGCTTTTTTAAGAGATTTAATGGTCTTTTCAGTAATACCAAAGCCAATCACCACATTTTTTGATTTATTTTGATTTTTAATTTTGTTGTATCTTTCCAAGATTTTCTTTGGGGAAACTTTTAGTTTACCCCCTGTAGTTGACAACATGCTAATATAGTAAACCATATCATGCGAGTCCTTTATTATTTTTTTTAATCTAATTTGAGAAGTAGTAGGTGAGACCAATTGTATAAAATTCACTCCATTTTTTTTACATCTTGATGCAAAACTTTTGTTTTCAGGATAAGGCAAATCTACAACAATCAGTCCATCTACCTTTGATTTTTTACATCTATCTAAAAATTTATTTTCATTGTACTGAAATATCATATTGTAATAACCCATCAGTATAATTGGAGTATTTTTTTTTGATTTTTTAAAATTTTTTGCAATTGAAAATACATCGTTAATTTTTATACCATTTTTAATTGCTCTATAGGCACTAGTCTGGATTTGACCTCCATCAGCTATGGGAGTGTTGTGAGGAAAACCCAATTCACAAATATCAGCGTAGTTTGAAATAGACTTAAGAATTTCTAAAGATTTTTTTTTAGTATTATCACCTGCAACTGTATAGGTCAGTAAGGCAGGTCTATTTTCTTTTTTGGCATTTAAAAAAGCTTTATTAAGTAAAGAGCTCATTAATGTTTTCCCAATCTTTCTCTTAAAATATCTCTATCTTTTTTTGCATCACCACATGAGTTAACAATTATAATTGTATCTTTGCTTAATTTTGGAGCAATTTTTATTGCCTCAGCAAAAGCATGACTGGGTTCTAAACTTGGATTAAGTTTTTCAAATTTAGTTACCATTTCATGTGCATTAAGTGCATCCTCATCTGTTGCATAAGTATATCGTGCTCTTTTAGTATCTTTTAAAAAGCAATGAATAGGACTTACACCAGGATAATCTAAACCAGCACTTATAGATTCTGTATCATTAATTTGTCCTTCATTATTTTGACAAACATACGAAGCTGCTCCGTGCAAAATACCAACTTTTGCATTTCTGCTTAGTGGTGCTGCGTGAAGTTTTGATTTTTTAGGACCTCCTGCCTCCACACCAATCAATTCTATTTGTTTTTTATCAAAATCAATAAACTCACTCCAAAATCCATATGCAGAACTACCACCTCCAACACAATTAATTAATTTAATTTTATTTGGAATTTTTTTAAATTCTTTTTTAAGCTGCTTTTTTAATTCTCTAGAAATTTGTGCAGTTGACCAACCACATATTTTTACGAAGATATTTGGTCCAACAGTACTACCAACACACATATGTGTATTATCACAATTAGATACCCAATATCGCATGCATTCACTCACTGCATCAACTAAAGTCTGACTTCCAGAATAAACTGGCACTATTTCTGCACCGTTTTTTCTCATAGCGTCACAATTTGGTTTTTGTCTTTTAATGTCTTTAGCACCCATAAAAATTTTACATTTAAGTCCAAATTTTTTAGCTGCCATACTTAACATTTTTCCTGCATATCCAGCTCCAGTATCGCCAACAATGTATTTTTTACCCATAGCTTTACAAATTAGTGCATGAACAGTGGCATTATAGATTTTATGCGCACCTCCATTTGCTTCAGAAACTACTTTTGCCCAAATTTGAGCTCCACCTAAATGATTGGACAAATTTTCTAATTTCACAAAAGAGGTTGGAGATCCAATATAATTTTTAAAATAATAATCTCTTTTTTTTAAAAAGGCTTTATTATTTCTAAGTTTCTTAAATTCTTTTGTTAAATCTTCTACTGGTTTTTTCAAAGTTTCAGGTATAAAACTACCTCCAAATTTCCCTCCCCAAAAACCTTGTTGATCGTGTTGATCAATTAATTGAACACCTTTTTTAAGCTTCATTTTTAATTTCATTAACTTTATTTAAAAAAAATTCTATTTTGGATAAGTCTTTTAATCCAGATGTTTCTACGCCACCAGATAAATCTATAAAATTTGCTAAATTTTTGTAGTTTTTAAGCTCATCGTTATATTGAATATTACCAGCAATCATTAATTCCTTATTTAAATTGATATTTTTAATCAAGTCATGATCAAAAGATTGACTTTTCTCATAGCCCTTACTGTCAAATAGATAAATGTCAGTATGATCAGAGTATAATTTATAATCCTCCAAATCGGACTCTGATTTTATTGTAAAAGCTGTAATAATTTTCTTTTGATATTTTTCTTTTATCTCTTTTATTTCCTCTGGTGTGCAATCATATAGTTGATAGTAATCAAAAGGTAAGTTTTTAATTTTCTCCAAAATATTTATATTTGGTTTTACCAGAACAGCAACATAGTAACTTTGTTTTGGATTATTGATTAAAAGTTTTTTTAAATTTTCATATTCAACATATCTAGAACTTTTTGGATAGTTGCAAATAAATCCTATAAATGTTGGTGGGTGAGGGTGATTAATTAAAAAATTTAAAGTATCAGGATCAGAAATCCCACAAATTTTACAACCCTTAATCATCAGTATAAATGATTAATTAATTTTTTAATATTATTCTTAATATTACCTTTTGTAAGAGATCTTCCAATTACCACTCCCGAAACTTTATTTTTGAAAGCATCTTTAGGTGTCATTACTCTAGCCTGATCATTTAAATTATCACCTGGTAATCTTATACCAGGTGTAATGATTAAAAAATTTTTATATTTTTTTCTAATCATTTTTGCTTCTTTTGCAGAACAAACTATTCCATCACATCCTGATTTTTTAACAATACCAGCTTGCTTTAAAACTAGCTGGTCAACTGTTTTGGTATGACCAATTTCTTTTAACGATTTATTGTTAAGACTAGTCAACACGGTAACTCCGAGTACTTTTAAATTTTTATTAATTTGTTTAGTTTTTTCCTTGATAGCTTTAAGCATATGAAGACCACCATTTGCATGCACAGTAATGTATTTACATTTTTTTAAATCTTTCAAACTATCAACTGCAGAAAGAGCTGTTTGTGGAATATCATTTATTTTTAAATCCAACCAAAAATCTGATTTGTATTTTTCTAAAAATTTTCTTCCATTTTTTGAGTAAAAAAACTGTAATCCAAATTTTGGAATAATTTTTAATTTTTTTGTATTAATACTATTAAGAGTTTTTTTTATTTGATCTAAATTTGAAGTATCACATGCAACGAATATAATTTTATTCTTCATTATTGATCTTTTTAAACATTTCCTTGCTCATTTTCCATGATATTACTTTCTTTTCAGGAACTGCAACTTTTTCGCCAGTTTTTGGATTTCTTCTAATGGAGGCTTTTTGAGTCTTAACTCTAAATGTTCCAAAATTTCTTAATTCAACTCCATCCCCTCTACGAAGTGATCTTTTTATTTCATTTAAAATTATATCAGTAAATTTCTCTAAATCTTTTTTTAAGAAATTTGGGTAGTTTTGAGAGAGTTGTTTTAAAAGCTTTGATTTTACAATAGCCAATTTATAACTTCTTCAATTATTCTTTCTCTTCTTCTTTTTTCTTTAAATCCTCGGATAATGATGAAAAAGGTAGGTTTTTACCAGAACCTTCAGATCCATATTTTTCAAGAGCTTCTTTTTTCTCAATTTCTTCAAGTAATCTAATGCTTAATGTTACTTTTCTCTTATTCATGTCCAAGTCTGCGATCGCACAGTCTAATTTCTCACCACCTGTCCATCTACTTGGTCTGGCATCAGCAGCATTAATTGCTATTGCAGATTTTTTAATCTGGAAGTCCATTTCACAACCTTCTGGTCTTACCATAAGTCCTTTGTTATCAGTTGAAACAACTTTAACAGTTATTGTTTGATTTTTTGACTTATCTTTAAACCAGTCAAATGGATCTGCTTGAGTTTGTCTTAAACCAACTCTAATCTTTTGTTCTGAAGGTTTTATTTCCAATACTTTAACTTTAAGCTTATCACCTTTTTTATACTTAGACAGTTCTTCTTCACCATTATTTAAATAAGTTAAATCATTGCAATGTAAAAAAGCATCAACATCTAAATCTTCAATTTTAACAAATAAAGAATATTCATTTTTATTTACAACTTCTCCTTCAACAATTGTACCAACAGGATATTTTTTCTCAAATGTTTCAAAAGGATTATCTTGAGTTAATCTATGTGATATTGCAACACGTCTTTTGTCTTTGTCAATTTCAGTAATTACACAATCTATTTCATCTCCAACTTTAAACATTTTTTTTGCTGAAATATTTTTTTTAGTCCAGCTTAGTTCGCTTGAATGGAGCAAAGTTGTTAAACCTGGTTCTAGCTCACAAAAAGCTCCAAAGTCCATTAATTTTGCTACTTTAACTTTGTAGATTTTATTTAATTCGTAATTTTCAATATGCTCAAAAGGATCTGGAGATAATTGTTTTACTGAACATCCAACTTGTAATTTTTCTTTATCAACACTTATAACTTTTAAGTCGTGTTTCTCGCCTATATTAAATACTTCATCTGGATGATTTACTCTTGAATAGGAAATTTCTTGCAGGTGAACTAATACATCTAATTCTCCATTGACATTAAAGAAGCATCCAAATGAACTGTATCCTTTTACTTCAGCGCCTTTAATAATGTCTCCAACTTTATATTTTTCAACTATTTTTGCTTTATCTTCTTTCTTAAAAGAAGAAATTATTTCTCTTCTTGATACGCAAGCATTACCTCTAACTTTATCCAATTTAATTAGAGCAAATTTTTGTGGCTCATTCATTAAATGACTTATATCTTTCAGAGGTTTGTCACTAATTTGAGATCCTGGTAAAAACATTAGTGAACCAGTGTCTATATGCTCAACTATACATCCACCTTTGCACTTGGATGTAATTTTTCCCATTATGGGTTCATTTTTTTCGTAAGCTTCAACTAGTTTATCCCAACCTTTAATTTTTTGTGCTTTAGAAGCTGAAACTAGTACCTCGCCATGCTTATCTTCAATTTTTTCAAGTAAAACTGGAATAGTTTCTCCAACTTTAATTTTTTCTGATAGACCCATGCTTTTTAATTCATTTATATCAAGAACTGGTTCTGATTTTAGACCCTCAACAAATAAAAATACAAATTTTTCTGTAATTTTATTTATTTTTCCTTCAATTATTTTACCCTCTTCAATATGTACTTTTGAAAGCTGACTATTTAGTAATTTTTCGAATTCTTGAGATGCTTGATTAGATAGATCTTTATAAATTTCCATTAATTATTAATTTTCCTGTCTATTATTTTTTTTATTTTTAAAAAACATGACCTTTTATTAAGGTTTGTCGTATTAATCAATAGTGAATCTTTTGTTTTCTTTAATGGAGATATTTTTCTATTTAAATCACTTTTGTCACGTTTTTTAATGCTTTTTAAGACTTCTGCATAGGTTGTCTTTTTTTTAAGAGATTTTAATTCTTTATATCTCCTTGATGCTCTAGTTTTTACATTTGCAGTTATATAAAATTTAAAATCAGCATCAGGAACAATATTGTATGTAATATCCCTACCATCTAAACAAGAACCCTTATATTTTTTTGGTGGGTTATATGCAAAATTGATTTGAAAAGAGTGCACCATTTTTCTTATAGACTTAATTTTAGAAATTATAGAAGCCTCATTTCCAACTTCATCTAATAATAAACTTTTGTTTGTTAGATCTTTTATTTTTAATAATTTAATTTTCGATTTTATAAATTTGTTATTAAATTTCTTAGGGAATTTAATTTTTAGATAAGCAATAAATCTATAAATTTTTCCAGTATCAAGATAAAATAGGTTATAATGCTTAGAAATAGTTTTTGCTACCGTCCCAGCACCTGCAGCAGCAGGAGAGTCGATAGCAATTTTTAAAATATTTTTTCTTTTAATCATTTTTTTAAATAATCAATAATTTTTAAAAAATTTGGAAATGATGTATTGATTGAGTCTTTATCATGGATATTCCATTTTCCACCAAAACTTAAAGCTGCAACTACACTTGTCATGAATACTCTATGATCTTTTAGATAATTTTTTATGATAATTTTTCTTTTTAGATCTAGATTTAGATCAGGATTACCGTAAATTTTTATTGTGTCATTTGTTGTAATTGTTTTTACTCCTAAATTGGTCAGAATTTTCTTAGCCCATTCTAATCTGGGACTTTCTTTTTGATTTAGTTCACCTAAATTTTTGAAATAAGAAACACCTTTTGCTTTAGCCGCTACTAAAAAAATAACTAAAAATTCATCAATTGCTCCACTATTTAATTCAGTAGGACAATTAATTGCTTTTATATTTTTTGCACTTACTACTTTTATATCAGCTTTTTTTTCACCCTTGTATGTTTTTTGATTTTTAAAAATTATTTTAACACCCATTTTTTTTAAAATCGTTATAATCCCAATTCTTGATGGATTTACATTGATATTTTTAATAATTAATTGTGAGTTAAAAGAAAGTGCAGTCAATACAATAAAAAATGCACTAGAACTAATATCAGAGGGAATTTCATAATTTAAAGAATTTATTTTTTTTACTTTTTTGATTTTAATTTCATCAAATTTTTTTTTACTTTTAATACTAATTGGTAATTTTAGATGTTTACATAATAGTTCAGTATGATTTCTTGATTTTTTTGCTTTTATCGTTGTTATCCCATCAGTTCTCATTGCTGCAAAAATAATTGAACTTTTACACTGTGCTGAACCTCTTTTTTCATTATATTTGATTGGTTTTAACTTAGATGATCCAGAAATTTTTAAAGGCAAACAATTATTGTTTCTTAATTTAAATTTAACTCCAAATTTGCTTAGAGGATCTGAAACTCTTCTAAAATCTCTTTTTGATAAACTTTTATCTCCAACTAAATAAATTGGTTCAGGAGAATTTACCAATAGACCAAGAATAAGTCTTCCTAATGTACCTGAATTTTGTGCATCTATCCTAAGGTTTTTTTTATATTTATAGCCATCAATACCTTTTCCAAAAATTTTACATTTATTATTGTTTACACTAACTTTAATTCCTAATTTCTTTACAGCTTTAATGGCAGCTAATACATCTTCTGACATTAATAGATTTTTTGCCGTAGACGTACCATTGGCTAACGAAGAAAAAAGAACCCATCTTATACTTAAGCTTTTATCACCAGGTATTGTTATGGATTTTTGAAAATCTCCTATTTTTTTTTCTATTTTAACAATATTTGGCATGAGAATTAGTTGAACTTAAAATTGTCACCAAAATATGCATTTTTTGCATTTTTATTAGTAACCAAGTTACCTGGTGTATCTTGAGCAACTATTTTTCCATTACTTAAAATCATCGCCATATCTACACAAGCTAAGAGATCTCTAGCCTGATGGTCACATATACAAATAGTAATTCTGTATTCACTTTGCAAGTTTACTATAATCTCTTGTAACATTTTTATTGTTAATACATCTAATGCCGCAAAACACTCATCTAAAAGTAAAATTTTTGGTTCACTTAATAAAGATAGAGCAATAACTAACTTCTTTTTTTGTCCACCAGATAAAAATTTTGCTTTAATATCTTTAAGATTATCAAGTTCAAATTTAGAAATTAGGTAATTTATTCTTTCTAATCTGTAACTTTTATTTTCAATAACAATTTCACTGATTGCTTTCAAATTATCATGAAGTGTAAGATCATTAAAATACCCTCCATATTGTGGCACATATCCTACTTTAAATTTTGTAGCTCTTAGATATATAGGATAGTTAGTTACATTTTGATTTGAAATTTTTATAATACCACTATTTGGACTTATTAAACCTGTAATTAAATTAAAAATTGTTGATTTCCCAACTCCATTAGGACCAAGCATTCCAAAAATTTGACCTTCGTTAATTGTAAAATTTAAATTATCTAAGATTAATCGATTTCCATAAGAAAGTGAGATATTGTTAAATTCAACAATAGAATTATTTTTTTTGAAAGATTTAATTCTAAATTTTTTTATTATAGCCATTAGTTTTTACTTTTTAAAATCACTTTTTCTTTTTGATCTTGCATAAATATTTTTGTATCTTTTGATTTAATATTGATTTCAATAACATCAGCTTTCATTATATTATCCAAATTACTGTAACTAACTTCTTTAGAAATTATCATCAAATTCCTTTCTAAAGAAAAATCTAAATATTCTCCAGCAATTTTATTATCTAAATAGTTGATTTTTACATTTTTTGAAAAAATAGTATCATAATTTTCAGAATTATATTTTCCAAAATCAGAAACAATAGTTATTTCTCTAGAATCAATTAATTTAATAAATGCGTAAACTTTTTTTAGAAAAATAATATTTGGATTAGAAAAATCTATTTCTCCTTCGTCGGCTCTAATAAAGTACTCATTGTTATTCTTATCCTTAGTTGAATACTCAACATCTTTGATTAAGTTAGAGTTATAAACTTCTTCTTTATTCTCAATATGAACTATTTTGGATTTATTGTTACCAAAGAATTTAAAATAAGAAAATAATATTACTATTATTAAAGATAAAAAAATAAAAAAAATTCCTAAAAATTTTTTTCTATACATTTAAGAAATATTAGATTGTAAAATTGTATGAATATGAATAACTCCAATTGTTTTTTGAGTTTGGCCTTCTTTATTTACAATAAGTGATGTAATTTTTTTATTATTCATCATTGAAAGTGCTTTTGCAGCCAATTCGTCTTTTCCAATAAAAATTGGTTTTTTTGTCATTATTTTCTTAACTGGCAATAAACGAAAATCAAATTTTTTTTCAGTAAACCTTCTTACTTGCCCATCAGTTACTATTCCAACTGTTTTATTTTTATTGTTTAAAACTATCAAAATTCCCAACTTTTTCTCTGTTAAAATTTTCAAAGCTTTATTCATTTTTATATTTTCATTTACAAAAGGTATTTTGTCTCCTGTAATCATTATATCTTCTACAGTTTTTAGTTGAGCACCTAAACTTCCGGCAGGGTGAAGTTTTTTAAAGTCCATTTTGCCAAATTTTTTGTATTTCATAGAAGCTATTGCAAGAGAGTCCCCTAGGGCTAGTTGTGCAGTTGTACTTGCGGTTGGGACTATACCTTCAGCTTCTTTAGCTTTTGGTATAAATAGTTTTATGTCAGAAGATTTATAAAGAACAGACTCTTTTTTTGAAACAATACCTATTAATAAAATTTTATTTCTCTTTGCAAATTGAATTATATTTTTAAGTTCAGTTGTTTCACCTGAGTTACTAATTAATATTAAAATATCTTTTTTTGAAATCATACCAAGATCACCATGTGAAGCTTCACTCGCTAAAAGACTAAACGAAGGAGTTCCAACTGAAGCTAACGTTGCAGCAATTTTAGATGCAATTAATCCACTTTTGCCAACCCCACATAAAACTACTTTTGATTGACAATTTGCAATTTGAAAAACAGCTTCATTAAACGATTTATTTATATTTTTTTTTAAAATTTTTAGAGCTTGTATCTCTAGATTAATTACATTTTTTGCAATTTTTGAAAAATTTTTTTTTTTCATTAATGGGACCAAATATCATCTTTAAATAAAGCTAGATCAAGTTCAACTCTAGTATTTAAAAATTTTAGACAATCTTCATAAAGTTTAATTCTATTTTCTCTTTTTAATATTTTTTTTAATTCATCATGAATTTGATGCAAATATATTACATCGTTAGCACAGTATTTAAGTTGTGCAGGGGTTAATTCACCACCAAAATCTGAACTTTGAAATTGTTTACTAATGTCTATATTTATAAATTCTTTAATTAATGTTTTTAAAGAATGATTATCAGAATAAGATCTTGCAAGTTTAGAAGCAATTTTTGTATCTAAAATATTGTTTGTCTCTGTTTTTAAATAATATTTAATATGTGCTATATCTGCACGACCATAATGAAATATTTTGGTTATATTTTCATCATTCAAAAGCTTTACCAGATTAGGTGCTTGATAATTATCTCTATTGAATTGAACTATATGTGCATCCAAGTTACCCGAAGATAATTGAATTAAACATAATGGGTCACGTCTGACATTTAGACCCATAAACTCACCATCTACGGCAATTATATTGCCTAAATTTAAATCATCTGGTAGATCATTTTTATGAAGTTGAATATTATTATTCATTTTTAAACATATATATATGAAAGCAAAAAATTGTCTAATTTTTGGTGGAAGTGGTCAAATCGGTCGAAATTTAATTAGGAAGCTCACAAAAAATAATTATCAGGTAACTGTTGTAACAAGAAATATTCATCAAAAAAGCTACATCATTAAAACCCAAGCAAATGCAGGCTATATAGATATTGTAGAATCAAATATTTTTGAAGAACAAAAACTTAGAAAGCTTTTTGAAAAAGCGGACATATGTATAAATTTAATTGGTATCTTATTCGAGTCAAAAAAAGGAAATACATTTAAAAATATTCACAGTGTTTTTCCCTCTTTGTTATCTAAACTTTCAAAAGAATATAAACTTAAACATTTAATTCATCTATCAGCTCTTGGAATAAACAAGGCAACAGATTCTGATTATGCTAAAAGTAAATTAGAAGGGGAGGAAAAAATTTTAAAAAATTTTCCTCTAGCTACAATTATAAGACCATCTATCGTTTATTCAGTAGATGATAATTTTACAACAAATTTTATGACACTTTTAAATAGATTACCAATATTTCCACTTTACTATGAAGGTAAAACCAAGTTTGCACCAATTCATTGCTCTGATTTAACAGATGTTATTTTTAATGTAATTTCCAATAATGTTAATTCCAAAATAATTGAATGCGTCGGTCCAGAAACAATTTCATTTAAAGAAATATTAGAAAAATTATTAAATTTAATGGGAAAGAAAAGATTATTGATACCAATGCCTTTACCATTAGCACAAATGTCAGCGAGATTTTTCGAAATAATGCCAAAACCACTTTTGACCAGAGATCAATTGAAACTTCTAAAATATGATAATGTTCTATCTGGAAAATATAAATCAAATTCAGAAATTGGTGTGCCAAGTTTGAGATACTTTGATAAAGAAGTTAAAAAATATTGTTATATGTGGAGAGAAGGTGGACAATTTTCCACAGAAAAATACAATTCAGATAATATAGATATTAAAACTACTTAAAATTTTAAGCGGATTGAATTTTTTTTTCAATAAATTCTGGAACTTCCTCTTTTTCTGTAACTTCTTCCTTTTTACCTTTTGGTTGATAAGCATAAAGTAAATGAAGTTTACAATAAGAGAAATCTTTTAAAGAGGATCTGCCACAAAAATAAAATTCTTTTTCATCTGGATGACCTATTGGCCACTTGCATAAATTCTCATCCAGTTCTTCTAATTGTTTAGGATTTTCTGGTTCAAAATCTTTTTCAATAATTAATGATTTAAATTTACTTTTACGGCCTCTTTTTGATTGAACGTTATTTTGCTCAATTGAATTTTCAAAATTTTTATTAGAAGTAGCAGTTCTAGTTTTGATTTTTGCTGAAAGATTTAATCTATGAGCTTTACCAATTACAGCGTTACGACTTATGCCGCCTATAATTTCAGCTATTTGGCTAGCTGTATTACCTTTGCCCCACAATTCCTTTAATTTTGAAACTTTTTCTTCAGTCCAGCTCATATCTATATGTTGTGCTACTTATTTATAAAACGACAATATACTGTTATTGATTTAATTTAAACAATCAAAAAATTAGAGTTATCAACAATAAAAGCCTAGCTCAAATAAAATTAGTTTTTCAATCATAACTTGTATCTATGAAATAAAATTTATAAAACAAATTTAATTTATGAGCAATTTAGCAAAAAATTATAATAGAAAAAAAATTTCATTTAAGTATGGAAAGGGAAGCTATCTTTACTCTACTGATGGAAAAAAATATCTTGATTTTGTGATGGGTATTGCAGTTAATTCTTTAGGTCATGCTCATCCAAGTTTAATCAAAACTATAAACAACCAATCAAAAAAGCTTTGGCATGTATCAAATGCTTTTCAAATTCCTGAAGGAGAAAATCTAGCAAAAAAACTATGTAAAAAAACATTCGCTGATTATGTGATGTTTCAAAATAGTGGCGCAGAAGCTACTGAAGCAGCTATTAAAGTTGCTAGAAGATATTTTTTTTCAATAGGTAAACCAAATAAAAATAGAATTCTTTGCATTAAAAATTCATTTCATGGAAGAACATTAGCTGCAATTTATGCGAGCGGATCCAAGAAAATGACAGAAGGATTTGGTCCTAAAGTAAAAGGATTTGATCACTTTACTTTTGGAGACCATAAATCATTAGAAAAAAAAATTACAAAAGATACTGCAGGTATAATGGTTGAAACAATAATGGGGGAGGGAGGGATAAAAGTTATTCCAGACTTCTGTTTAAGAGAGCTCAGAAAATTATGTGATAAGAAAAAAATTCTTTTAATTCTAGATGAAGTTCAATGTGGAATAGGCAGATCAGGAGATTTTTTTGCATTTGAAAAATCTAAAGTGAAACCAGACATAGTCCCAATAGCCAAAGGAATCGGAGGTGGATTTCCAATAGGAGCTGTTCTTATGAATAAAAAAGTTTCTGTCGGAATGGTTCCAGGAACCCATGGCTCAACATTTGGTGGAAATCCGCTCGCCATGTCAGTTGGAAATAAAGTAATGGATATAGTTTCAAATAAAAAGTTTTTAAATAATGTAAAAAAATTGTCTAAATATTTCATAACAAACTTAAATAAAATTAAGGAAAAATATCCTAGTATTATTAAACAAATAAGAGGAAGAGGTTTTTTAATTGGAATACAGCTGCATCAAGATCAGACAAATTTTATTAAAAAATTAATGGAAAATAAATTATTAACTATTCGTGCTGCAGAAAATGTAGTCAGAGTTTTACCACCTCTTAATGTCAAAAAAAGTGAGCTTGATGAAGCTTTAAAAATTATAAATAAAGTTTGTAGTGAATTTAAATAGTTATGAAACATTTTGTAAATTTGAAAGATATTCCTAGTAAAGATTTAAGAAAAATAATTACTGATGCAAAAAAAAGAAAAAGTTCTAGAAAAAAACTCAATACTCTAGAGATAGATAGAGGAGCTCCATTAAAAGGTAAAATTTTGATCCAAATGTTTGAAAAACCAAGCCTGAGAACAAGAATGAGCTTTTATTTAGCAATAAAACAGCTTGGAGGAGGCACTGTAACACTTAGATCCAATGAACTTCATTTAGGGCAAGGTGGCGAAAGTATATCAGATACAGCGAAGGTTCTATCAACTTATGGTGATGGATTTATGTTGAGAACAGATAGTGATAAAAAAATTGAGGATTTTAAAAAATATTTATCTATTCCGGTCATTAATGGTTTGAGCCCGTCCTCTCATCCAACTCAAGTTCTTTCAGATGTTTTTACAGTTGAAGAGATTACAAAAAAACCTATTTCTAAATTAAATATTTGCTGGATTGGAGACTCAAATAACGTTTTGGATAGTTTAATAGCTGCTTCAGTTAAATTTTCTTTCAAATTAAGCATTGGTTGTCCTAAAAATTTTGAACCAGGAAAAGAAGTGAGAAATTGGGTTAAAAAAAATAAGAGAAAAATTTATATTTATAATGATCCAAAAAAAGCTGCCAGTGGAGCTGATGTAATTTTTTCTGATAAAGTTATTTCTTTAAATGATAAAGTTAATAAGAAGAAAAAAATTCAAGCATTTAAAAAATTTAAAATTGATAAAAAATTAATGAGTTTTGCAAATAAGAAATGTATTTTTTTACATTGTCTGCCTAGAGGGAATGAAGTTTCTGAGGATATTTTCTTAGGAAATAAATCTCATGTATGGGTACAAGCTCTTAATAGAGTTCACGTTCAAAAAAGTATATTGTTGTATTGTTTTGGAAAATTAAGGTAGTGGAACTGGGCTATCTGAATTTTCATTTAGATACTTAATTACAGACGCTCTATCTGCTTCTTTTCTTAAACCTGCATAAGCCATTTTTGTACCTTTAATATATTTAGCAGGTTTTTTTAGAAATCCATTTAGCTCTTCAAATGTCCATTCTTTTTCATATGCAGCTAATGCTTTTGAATATTTATAATCTTCAACTGCTCCAACTTTTCTTCCAACGACATTATATAAAGCTGGACCTATAGCATTTTTTCCACCTTTAATTATTGAGTGACAGGCTGCACACTTTTTGAATATTTTTTCTCCACTTGCTATATCTCCCATAGCCATTAATGCAGCAATGTCGACTTTTTCTTCTGCAGTAGTTGTTGTAGAAGATGATGCAGTAGACACTTGTTCAACTTCCACCGTGTAACCTGGAGTTTCTGGTTTTTCTACATGAAAAATTACATCAGATAATTTTCCTATACCAATAACAAGAAGTGCTACCATTAGAACTGCAGCTACAATTTTGTTAATTTCAAAAGAATCCATTTTTATAAATTTAATTTTGAACGTATAACATGATAAATTAAAATTTGACTAAAATTTAATGTACAAATTTGCCTCTATTTTAATTAGTGACTGATGAAAACTCTTATAATTATACCCTCTAGATTATCCGCAACTAGGCTTCCAGGAAAACCATTATTAAAAATCAATGATATTTCAATTATTTCACATGTATTTAATAAGGCAAAAGAAGCAAATATTGGGGAGGTAATTGTTGCAGCAGAGGATCAAGAGATTGTCAATGATGTTAAAAATAATGGAGGAAATGCTATTTTAACAAGCAATAAACATAAAACTGGTACAGACCGAATATATGAAGCTTATGAAAAACTCAACTTAGATAATATTGATTTTATAATGAACCTACAGGGTGACGAGCCAGCAATAAATATTCAGGATATTGTAAATTTGAACCAGATGATGATAGCTCACAAAGCAAAAATAGGAACCCTTGCTGCTAAAATTGAGAATAAATCAGATTTAGCAAATGAGAATATAGTTAAAGTTATTACTGAAAATAATTTAGAAGATGACCCATTTTCTAAAGCAAAAACATTCTTAAGGAAATCTCAAGATGCTTTAAATATTTATCACCATATTGGGATATACTGTTATTCATCACAAATTCTTAAAAACTTTGTTGAATTAGAACAATCTAAAAATGAAATTGAAAATAAATTAGAACAACTTCGAGCTCTAGACAATAATATCAAAATAAATGTTGCTCTAGCAAGCAAAGCCCCTATAGGAGTTGATACACAGGAAGATTATCTGGCCTTAAAAAAAATAATGGAATATAAGTCCTGATGGGTAAAATATATTTTCAAGGAACATTTGGAGCTTATTCTCATTTAGCAGCATTATCAATCGACCCTGATGCTGAAATTTTACCTTGTAAAACTTTTGATGACTGTTTTAATAAAGCTTCAGAAGAACCTGATTGCAGAATAATAATTCCAGAGTCTAATAGAATTACAGGAAATATAGGAATTGAATATTTAATATTTAAGCATAGGTTGAATATTTACAGAGAGCACTTTCAAAAAATCGAACATAATTTATTAGGTCAACAGGGAGCTAAACTGTCTGATATAAAAGAAGTTTATTCTCATGCACAGGGTTTGTCGCAATGTTCAAATTTCATAAAAGAAAATAATATTGCTGAACATATAAGAGCAGATACAGCTGGATCAGCCGAAATGATTTCTAAAACAAAAGACAAAAAACAGGCAGCAATAGCATCATCTCTAAGTGCTGAAATTTATAATCTTGATGTCATTAAAAAAAATATAGAAAACGAGAGTGGAAATTTAACACGATTTCTTGTTATGGGAAAAAATATATCTCAACCTGAGTTTGGAAATAAAAAATATATAACTTCATTTTTATTTAAACTTAAAAGTAAACCTGCAGCTCTTTATCAATCGCTTGGAGGATTTGCTATCAATGGAGTAAATCTTACTAAGCTTCAAAGTTACCCTGAAAAAAATTCTTTCGACTCTTATTTTTTCTTATGTGATTTAGATGGACATATTGAAGATCCAAAAGTTCAAAAATCTCTTGAAGAGCTAGGTTTACATTGTGAGGATTTTCACGTCCTAGGTGTTTTTGAAGCCGATAGTTTGAGACAAAAAAAACAATAATCTTTTCTTGTAGAATAGAAATTTTAACTGCTATAATAGATTTGGAGGCTAGAGGTGGATGCTGCTTGAACCCGACCAGATCTTAACGGAAGCAGTCGTAGAGACAGTTATTCAGGTTCTAGTCTCCTTAAAAAATTATGAATAACAATTCTAAAGTTCTAGCTCTTAAATATAGACCTCAAATATTTGATGATCTTATTGGTCAAGAAGTTGTTGCTGAAACAATTATAAATTCAATAAAAGCTGACAAAGTACCTAATGCATATTTGTTTACTGGAATTAGAGGGATTGGAAAAACTACAACCGCAAGAATTGTAGCAAAAGCCTTGAATTGCTCAAATGGTATTGAAAAAATGTGCATTGATAATTTGTGTGAAAATTGTCAGTCGATTGCAAACTCAAGTCACATTGATGTACTTGAAATGGATGCGGCCAGCAAGACAGGAGTTGATGATGTTAGAGATCTAATTGAGTTTTCTAGATACGGACCTACTTCAGCAAAGTACAAAATTTTTATAATCGATGAAGTTCATATGTTAAGTAAACAAGCTTTTAATGCTTTACTAAAAACATTGGAAGAACCACCTTCATATTTAAAATTTATATTTGCCACAACAGAAATAAAAAAGATACCTATAACAGTCGTTTCAAGGTGTCAGCGTTTTGATCTTTCAAGGATTAAATCTTCTGAACTGTTAGATTTTATAAAAAAAATTAAAGATAAAGAAAACGGAAAAGTTACGGATGACGCTCTAAAATTAATTGTAAAGATATCTGAAGGCTCAGTAAGAGATGCACTTTCTCTATTAGATAGAGCGTTATTAAGTTTAGATAATGATAAAGAACTAGATTTAAATTCTGCTCAAAAAATTTTTGGTTATTTTGATAAATCACAATTAATTGATTTATTTGAATTGATATTAAGAGGAGAAGAAGAAAAGGTAATAAAAATTTATAGAAAAATATATGATCAAGGAGTTGAACCAAAAATATTTTTAAATGATTTTTTAGAGCTATTATATTACTTTAAAAATATTAATTCTCTTACTTTAGAAAGCACAAATTTTTCTCTTAATGATGAAGAATTTAACAAAATAAAAAATATTTCTAATCAGATTCAACCAGATGTATTAATTTTATTTTGGCAATTTTCTATCAAGTCATTAGAAGAATTAGACATTGTGTCAAATCAACATTTATCAATTGAGATGTTTTTAATTAGATTAATGCACTTAAGTTCTGTAAAACAAGTTAAACAAATAGATACAAAACCTAAAGAAGAAAATTCAACTATTAAAGTTGAAACAAAAACTGAGACTAAAATTATTGATCAAATAAAAAATATTTCTCAAGAAGAAAAAAAGAAACCTGAAATACAAACTGAAGTTAAAGCAGAAGTCCAAACTCAAATTAATTCTTTTGATGAATTAATTGCTATTTGCACAAGTAAAAGAGAATTAAAACTTAAATTTGAATTAGAGAAAAATGTCAATTTGGTTAAATTTGAAAAAAATAGAATTGAGATTTCATTTAATGACAGCCTTGATAAAGATTTTGTAAAAGATCTTTCCTTAAAGCTCTTTGAATGGACAAAAGAAAGATGGATTATCACACTTAGTAAGTCAAAAGGAGATCTCTCAATTAGAGAAAAGAAGCAAAATGAAAAAAAAATATTAATTGAAAAAGCTAAACAAACTGAACTTTATAAAAACTTTATGGAAAATTTTCCCGATGCCGAACTGGTAGATGTTAAATCGATAACTAATGAGGATAAAGATAATGACTGATTTTAATAAAATATTAGACAAAGCAAAAGAACTTGAAGCAAAAATGAAAGAGAGTCAGCAAAAAATTAAGGAAATTAGAGTAGAAGGTGTTTCTGGCTCAAATTCAGCAAAAATAGTCTTGGATGGAGAAGGTGAAATGCAATCAATTAAACTATCAGATGAAATAATGAAAGAAGACAAATCAATAATAGAAGATTTAATTGTAGCTGCGCATAATAACGCCAAATCACAATTAAAGTCGAAAACATCAGAAGAGATATCAAAAGCTACAGGCGGATTTGGAATACCTGGTTTTAAGTGGCCACTATAGTAGATGCAAAATATTAACGAGATTGAGGAATTAATAAAATTAATTTCAAAGCTTCCAGGTTTGGGGCCAAAATCTGCCAAAAGGATTGTTTTAAAACTTATTAATAACCGTGATGAATTAGTAAAACCAATGGCAAATACATTGGCTCAACTTTATAAAAATGTAACTAGATGTAATTCTTGTGGTTCACTTAAGTCAATTTCAACTGGATGTATAAATTGTGAAAATACAAAAAATAAATATTCAAAGATTTGTGTTGTAGAAGACATTGCTGATCAATGGTCGATTGAAAATTCAAATATCTATCAGGGATATTTTCATATTCTGGGAGGTACCATTTCATCAGTAGGTCAAAGAAAAGAAGATTTACTTGTAAATTCACTGGTTGAGAGAGTTAATCGAGATAAAATTGAAGAAGTAATATTAGCCACAAGTGCAACTGTGGAAGGTCAAACTACTGCTTACTACATTCAAGATAGCTTAAAAAATTCTAATGTAAAAATTACAAAACTTGCACAGGGGTTACCTGTGGGTGGTGAAATTGAAACTTTAGACGACGGGACTTTATTTTCTGCTTTTAAAAATCGGTCTAACTTAGTTTCTAATTCAGATTAGACTTTTTACTAAGTCTATTTAAATGCAGTAAAGGTTCAGTATAACCAGATGGTTGTTCTTTTCCTTTAAATACCAAATCACAAGCAGTTTGAAATGCTATTGAATTTTCAAAGTTATCACTCATTCTTACGTAATTAGAGTCGTTTTTATTTTGATCATCTACAATTTTAGCCATGTCTTTAAGAATTTCTACAACTTGAATTTTTGTTGTAATTCCATGATGTATCCAATTTGCAATATGTTGAGATGAAATTCTAAGTGTGGCTCTATCTTCCATCAAACCTACGTTATTTATATCCGGTACTTTGGAGCACCCAACTCCTTGATCGATCCATCTGACCACATAACCTAATAAAGTTTGAGCTGAGTTAGAAATTTCTTTATTAATTTCATCTACAGACCAATTTGGTCTATCAGCTGTAGGTATTGTTAAAAGATCATCAAGTTTTGCTTGTTCTCTATTTTTAATTTTTTGTTGTTCATCAAAAATATTTATTTCATGATAATGTAGCGAATGTAAAGCTGCAGCAGTTGGAGATGGAACCCATGCACAGTTTGCACCTGCTTTTAAATGTCCAGTTTTTTGCTCCATCATATCTTTCATTTTATCAGGCATTGCCCACATTCCTTTTCCAATTTGAGCTTTTCCAGAAAATCCACATTTTAAACCAATATCAACATTATTGTTTTCATATGCTGTAATCCATTTTGAAGTTTTCATGTCACCTTTTTTAATCATTGGACCAGCTTCCATAGAGGTGTGCATTTCATCACCAGTTCTGTCTAGAAATCCTGTATTTATAAAAAAAACTCTATTTTTTAACGATCTAATGCACTCTTTTAAATTAGCTGAGGTTCTTCTTTCTTCATCCATTATTCCAATCTTGCAGGTATATTTTGGCAAACCTAAAACTTCTTCAACTTTTGAGAAAAGCAAATCAGTAAATGCAGTTTCATCTGGTCCATGCATTTTTGGTTTCACGATATAAATAGAACCGGTTCTTGAATTGGTTTTTTTCTTAATATCATGAAGAGCTGCGGCTGTAGTAATGAACGCATCCATTATTCCTTCTGGGACTTCACTACCATCTTTTAAAATTATTGATGGATTAGTCATTAAGTGACCAACATTTCTAACTAGCAGCAAACTTCTTCCATGAAGCTTTAAACCTTTTCCATCTTTTGAAATATAGCTTCTGTTAGGGTTAAGTTTTCTTTCAAATAATTTTCCTTCTTTTTCAAATTTTGATTTTAGATCACCCTTCATCAGACCTAGCCAATTTCTATAACAAACAATTTTATCTTCTGCATCTACAGCGGCTACACTATCTTCGTTATCGCATATTGTTGATACCGCAGATTCTAAAATTATGTCACTAATTCCAGCATGATCTTGTTGAGCCGCAAAAGCTCTTGAGTCTTTTAAAATTTCTATATGTAAATTGTTATTTTTTAAAATTATAGCAGACGGGTTGTCGGCTTCACCCCTATGACCAATAAACTTATTCTCATCTACTAAATCATAAATATCAGCACCTTTTAAAGCTTTAAATTTTCCATACTTAACCGCAAAACTTGTAATTTTTTGCCAACTCAATCCTGCTAATGGAAAATATTTATCTAAAAAATCTCTTCCATATTTTATTACCATCTCACCTCTTAACGGATCGTATCTTTCAGATACGCTATCTTCTGATTGTTCAATTACATCTGTTCCATACAGACTATCGTATAAGCTCATCCATCTAGCATTAGCTGCATTTAATGCGTATCTCGCATTCATGACTGGTACAACAAGTTGAGGCCCAGCAATACTTGTTATTTCCTCATCAACATTTTGAGTTGATATTTCAAAATCATCACCTTCTTCTCTCAAATAACCAATTTCTGTTAAAAATTTTTTATATTCTGAAAAATTAAATTCATTTCCCTTATTTTTTATGTGCCAATTGTCTATCTGTTTCTGTAAGTCTTCCCTAACTTTAATTAATTCTTTATTTTTAGGTGCTAATTCATTGACTGTTTTCTCGAACCCTGACCAAAAATTATCAACAGATAGATCTGTTTCTTTTAATAGCTCGTCACTAATAAATTGAGAAAGTTTTTCAGATACTTTTAAAGTTTTAATATTTATATATTTTTCTTGCATATCACCTAAATTACCCCATCTGTATTTTTGCCTGAGAGTTTTGCTCCTTCGGCGGAATTAATTCTCTTTCCAGAGCGTTATGCAACTATCGGTCCTTTTTACCTGAGAGTTTCCGGGGTGGTTGCTCCTTCGGTGCTAAATTTAATAGTCTCTCCCGACAATAAAATATGTATCCTCTTCTAAAAAAGAGTCAATTAATAACAATTACACTTTAAATTAAATATCATTTTATTGCCTTTTTTATGAATTAACCATCCGCTATAACCTTATTATGAAAAATTATCTTAATTTTGAAACTGAGATTAAAGATTTAGAGACAGAATTGGAAAAATTAAAAGATCCCTACAATCAAGAGGGATTATCAGAAGTGGATACCCAAAAAATTTCAAAAACACAAGTTGAGTTAGATCAAAAATTAAATGATATATATTCAAACCTAGATCCATGGCAAACCACCATGGTTGCAAGACATGAAGACAGACCAAAGTCTAAATTTTTCATAGATAATTTATTCGAAGATTTTATTTCTCTATCTGGAGATCGTTATTATGGTGAAGATAAATCTGTACTTACTGGTTTTGCAAAATTTAATGGTCAGTCAGTTTTAGTTATCGGTCAAGAAAAGGGTGAAGATTTAGATAGCAGAATTCAAAGAAATTTTGGGATGATGCGACCTGAGGGTTATAGAAAAACTATTCGTTTAATGAATTTAGCAAATAAATTTAAAATTCCAATTATCTCTTTTATAGACACGCCAGGCGCTTATCCTGGTGTTGGTGCAGAGGAAAGAGGTCAAGCTGAGGCAATAGCAAAATCAATTGAATGCTGTATGGAACTTAAGGTTCCAACTATTGCAATAATTATAGGTGAAGGTGGATCAGGTGGTGCGATTGCATTAGCATCGTCTAACAAAGTTATTATGCTAGAAAATGCTATTTATTCAGTTATATCTCCTGAAGGCTGTGCAACTATATTATGGAGAGATCCAAAAAAAATGCTTGATGCGGCAAAAGCAATGAAGCTTTCCGCAAAAGATTTATTAAAATTAAAAGTTATTGATGAAATAATCCCAGAACCTTTAGGTGGTGCTCACAGGGATAGAGACCTGATGCTTGATAACGTTAGAAAATCTATTTCTACAAATTTAGATCAATACAACGAAATGACGTCAGAAGATATAATGAATGAAAGAAAAAATAAATTTTTAAAAATTGGAAGAAATGATGGTTTTATGAGCAATGTAGAAGATTTAAGTAATTTGACCATTAAGAAAAATAATTTTGATAACATTTTCAAATCAAAAAAATTATTATATGGTATTGGTGTAGGTTTATTATTTTTAGCTTCTTTATTTTTTCTTTTTTAAGAATTACAAAGCTCCATGGCAATGTTTAAACTTCTTGCCCGATCCACAGAAGCAAGGTTCATTTCTTCCCATTTTTTTGGCTTGTGGTTTTGGATTTACTCTTTCCTCATTGGAAGATCTTTCTTCTGTTATAACTTTTAAATTCATTAAAATTGTAACGTAGTCTAATTTTAGTTTTTCTAATAAATTTGAAAATAAATCAAAAGCTTCTTTTTTATATTCAACTAAAGGATCTCTTTGACCGTAAGATCTTAATCCAATCACTTGTCTAAGTTGTTCTAAATATTGTATATGTGATTTCCAATTCAAATCTATTGTTTGCAAAAATATTCTTTTTTCAATTTCTTTTGCATGCTGCTCGTTTAGAACTTTAATTCTTTCATTACGTGTCTCGTTAAATTTTGAGGATATTTGCTCTTTCAGTTCATTATCTTTTGCAGAAATCAAACTTTCAAGTTCGGCATCATTAAAACTTTTCCCAACAATTTGCCTAACTTTATTGTTAAATTCATTACTTTTTGGATTAGATAGGTTTTGAATTTTTAATTTTATCAAGTCTTCTGATATTTCTTTTAAAAATTCATCGGAATAATCAAAAATATTTTCACTATTCATTGCATTTTTTCTTTGAGAAAACACAACATGTCTTTGGTCATTTAAAACATTGTCAAATTTGATAAGTGTTTTTCTGATATCAAAATTTCTGGCTTCAACTTTCTGCTGAGCTCTTTCTAATGCTTTGTTGATCCAAGGGTGATCAATACTTTCGCCATCTTTTAAACCAAGTTTTTCAAGCATATTATTCATAGATTCTGAGCCAAAAATTCTCATCAAATCATCTTCTAAACTTACATAAAAGACAGAACTACCCTCATCTCCTTGTCGTCCAGCTCTTCCTCTTGCTTGATTGTCCACTCTTCTAGACTCCATTCTTTCTGTACCAATTACAAATAAACCACCTAGAGATTTAATTTTTTCTTTATCTATTTTTAACTGATCATCAGGAATTGATCCTTTTTTTCCACCAAGCTGGATGTCAACACCTCTACCAGAAATACTGGTTGTAATTATCAAAGATTTTTCTTTTCCTGCATTTGCAATAATTTCAGCTTCATTTTCATGGTTCTTTGCATTTAAAACTACGTGTTTAATATTTTTTTCATTTAATAATTTAGAATAAACTTCAGATTTGTTGATACTAGATGTGAAAACCAAAATTGGTTGACCAATTTCATGTTTTTCAATGATCTTATTAATTATTGCATCATTTTTTTCTTTTTCAGTTCTAAAGATCAAATCATTATAGTCCTTTCGGATCATTTCTTTATTTGTTGGGATTACAACCACTGAAAGATTATATATTTCAAAAAATTCTTCAGATTCTGTGACTGCAGTACCGGTACAACCTGATATTTTTTTATATAGTTTAAAATAATTTTGATAGGTAATTGATGCTAAAGTTTGATTTTCATTTTGTATCTGAATTTTTTCTTTAGCTTCAAGAGCCTGATGAAGTCCATCTCCAAATCTTCTTCCTTCTAGAATTCTACCAGTTAATTCATCTATAATTTTAAGAACTCCGTCTTTAACTATGTAATCCTTTCCTTTTTCAAATAAGTGATTTGCACGGAGTGCTTGATTTACATGGTGAACTAAATGAAGATTTTCTGGATCATAAAAATTATCATTTTTTAATATACCAGCATTAGAAAAAAGTTTTTCAACATTATTAATACCCTCGTTTGTTAAAAGTATACTTTTTTCTTTCTCATCTATTTCAAAATCTTTATTATTTAAAATTTTAACAAGTTTATCTATTGCTAAGTATTGAGCAGTTTTATCTTCTGCAGCTCCAGAAATTACAAGTGGAGTTCTTGCTTCATCAATTAAACATGAATCTATTTCATCTACAATTGAAAATACATGAGATCTTTGAACCATCTCTTTTTGAGAAAACTTCATGTTATCTCTTAGATAATCAAATCCTAATTCACTGTTAGTTGCATAAGTAATGTCACAATTGTAGTTTTTCTTTCTTTCTAGATCATCTTGGTCATTATTTATAAATCCAGAAGTAAGACCTAGAAAATTATATATGAGACCCATTTCCATTGAATCTCTTTTTGCTAAGTAATCATTCACTGTTACTATATGAACTCCATCTTCAGAAAGTGCATTTAAATATGCCGCTAAAGCAATAGTGAGTGTTTTTCCTTCACCTGTTCTCATTTCAGCAATTTTACCTTCGTGAAGAACTACTCCCCCAATAAGTTGAACATCAAAGTGTCTTTCTTTTCTTGTTCTTTTTGCAGCTTCCCTTACTAGTGCAAATGCTTCAGGTAGAATTTCGTCTAAATTTTTTCCATTTTTTAATTGATTTTTAAATTCAACTGTTTTTTTTGGAAAGTCTGTATCACTTAATTTTATGAATTGTTCCTCGTATGAATTTATTTTTTCTACAATTTTTCCAATTCTATCTAGTTCTTTTTGATTACTAGATTTGATAAATTTTGTAATTAGGTTAAGTGGGTTAAACATGACTATTTGATTTATTCTTTAAATATATTGTTTAATATATGTATTAAACAATTATTTTAAATATCATGGGTATTAATTTAACAAATTTTTTAACCTCAAAATCAAAAAATACCAGAATGATGGATTTCCAGGACCTTGATCATATAGATGGCTTATCTATTTCAGCTCTAAGTGCAGATTTATATAAAACTAAAAGAGATGATTTAGTAATGTTTTACTTTAGAGATGGTGCAAATCATGCTTCTGTCTATACACAATCAAAAATTATTTCAGAAAATATTAAATGGAATATAAATCAAAAATCAAAAAAAATTTATTCTCTTATTGTAAATACTAGAAATGCAAATGCTTTCACAGGTAAACAAGGTTACGAAAGTTTAGCAAAGATTGCTGATTTAACTTCTGAGCAATTATCAAAAAAACAAGTTGAAGATGAAGATTATCCAAAAAAAATTACTTCAAAAGAAATTATTTTTGGATGCACAGGTACAATAGGTGAAACCTTTCCATGTGAAAAGATTATAGATCAAATTCCAAACTTGATTAAAAAAATTAACTATACACAAAATAAATTTCTTTGGATGAAAGCAGCCTTAGGAATAATGACCACTGATACAAAACCAAAACTTGCGATGGAACAATGTAAAATTGGAGATAAAGAGGTAAAAATTTATGGTGTAGCCAAAGGTTCGGGTATGATATTTCCAAACATGGGAACCACCTTGGCATACATATTTACAGATGCCAACTTATCGAATGATATTTTAAGTAAGTTATTAAAAAAAAATATTACAAATACATTTAATGCTATCTCATGTGATGGGGACACTAGCACAAATGACATGGTTAGTATTTTTGCAACAAATAAAGCAAACAATTTAAATATTAAAAGTATTAATGATATAAAACTAAAAAAATTCGACAAAGCATTAAACAATGTTTTGTTAAATTTAGCTAAGAGAGTAGTTTCTGATGGAGAAGGAGCATCAAAATTTGTCACTATAAATATTAATAAAAGCAAAAGTGAACAAGATGCAAAAACAATTGCTTTCTCAATAGCAAATTCAGCTTTGGTAAAAACAGCTATTGCGGGAGAAGATCCAAACTGGGGACGAATAGTGATGGCAATAGGAAAAGCAGGACCAAAAATAAATTTAAATAAATTAGGTTTGAAGTTTGGAAATTACCAAATAATTCAGGATGGAAAATTATACAAGAACTACGATGAAAAATTAGTAGCGGAATATATGAAAGGTGAAAATATAGACATCAATGTAGATTTGTTTACTGGTCCTAAAAGCTTTACTGCTTTTACTATGGATTTTACAAAAAATTATATTGAGATTAATGCTGATTATAGAAGTTGAACATATTGAAATATAAATTTTGATAATTAATTCCATGATATGATAAAATACAAACTTTTGTGTAAAGACTGTGAATTAAAGTTTGATAGTTGGTTCTCTTCTTCATCAGAATATGAAAAATTAAAAAAGAAAAAACTTTTAATCTGTCATAACTGTAATTCTGAAAAAGTTGAAAAAACATTAATGGCTCCCCAGCTAATAAGTAGAAAAGCTAAAAATGAAGAAAAATTTGATACTCAGAAGTATAAAAAAATTAAAAAAACAATTAAAAATTATCAAAAGTTTATAAAAGATAATTTTAAGTATGTAGGAGATAATTTTGCATATGAAGCTAGATCTATTCATTACAATAGTAAAAAACCTACAAAAGGGATATATGGTAAAGCCTCTCAGAAAGACGTTAAAGAGCTCAAAGAAGAGGGCATAGATACACAATTAATTCCTTGGGTTGATGAAAAAGAAAATTAGTTTTTCTTAAATTCAGCAATATAATTTACTGATAAATCTTTTGAAACATTCCATTCATCCTTTAGAATGTTAAAATTCATTCCATCAATTTTTTTGAGATTTAGATTGTTCTTGATTAGAATATTTTTTAATTCCTCAGGCTTAACAAACTTTTCCCATTCATGGGTGCCAATAGGAAGCCATCTCAAAACATATTCTGCACCAACAATTGCAAATATATAAGATTTTAAGGTTTTATTTATAGTTGCAACAAACATTAATCCATTTTTTTTTAAAAGGTTAGCACATGATTTTAAAAAAAAATCAACATCCTCAACATGTTCAACAATCTCCATGTTCAAAATTACATCAAATTTTTTTGTAGTTTTTAGTTTTTCAGGCGATGAACATATATAGTTTATTTTAAGATTGTTTTTTTTTGCATGTAGGTTTGCTATAGCAATATTTTTATTTGAAGCATCGATTGCTGTAACATTAGCTCCTAATCTACACATGGGCTCAGATAACAATCCACCTCCACATCCAATATCAAGGACATTTATTCCAGAAAGAGGATATTTTTTATTTTTAAGTTGAAATTCCTTAACTATATTTTCTTTAATATATTTTATTCTTATAGGATTAAATTTATGAAGAGGTTTAAATTTTCCTTCTGGATCCCACCATTCGGCCGCCATATTTGAAAATTTTTCTATTTCTTTTTTATTAATACTGTTCATAATATATAATTAGTTGACATAACAATTAAGATGTACTTTATCAATTTATAATTAAATTATATTAATTCAACTGATCATGAAAACTGTTGTACTAAAATTTGGTGGAACTTCTGTTGGTAGTATCGATAGGATAAAAAAAGTATGCAAAATTATAGCTGCTTATAAAAAGAAAAAAAATAGAGTTTTGGTGATTTCATCTGCAATGAGTGGAGTAACCAATGAGCTCGTAAAAAAATCGAAGCAAATTAGTAATAATTTTAGCAGATCTGAATATGATGCACTTGTATCCACTGGAGAACAAGTTTCATGTGCTTTAATTGCTGGAAGACTTACTCATGATGGTTTTAAATCTAGGTCATGGGTTTCTTGGCAATTACCAATAATTACTGATGGACCTTATTCTGGAGCAAGAATAAATAAGATAATTACAAAAGAATTAAATAATTATGTGAAACAAGGTGGGATCCCAATTGTTACTGGCTTTCAAGGAATTAATAATGAAAATAGAATTACCACAATAGGAAGAAGCGGTTCTGATGCAACTGCAATAATGTTAGCAAAATTTATTAAAGCTGATGAATGTATTATTTATACAGATGTCGATGGTGTTTATACAACTGATCCAAGACAACATAAAAAAGCAAAGAAAATTAAAAAAATATTTTATGACGAAATGTTGGAAATGGCATCATTAGGATCAAAAGTGATGCAACCAACATCGGTTCAAGATGCAAAGCTAAATAATATTGATATTAAAGTTAAGTCTTCATTTGTAAGTAAACCAGGTACATTAATAACAGGCTCTAAAAAAGCGTTTAGCGATCAAATAATTACTGGGATATCTTCAACTAAAAATGATGCTAAGATCACAATTGTAGGAGTTAAAGATAGACCTGGTGTTGCTGCTTCAGTTTTTAGACCACTATCAAGAAATTTAATTAACGTTGATATGGTTGTACAAAATATTTCTCAAAATGGAAAAGATACTGACTTAACTTTTACAATTAAATCTGATGATCTGAAAAAAACTGAGAAATTAATTAAGCAAAATAAATCTATATCTTATAAAAAACTTTCTTTTGATAAAAATCTTTCCAAAGTTTCTATAATTGGAGTTGGGATGATTACTACACCTGGAATTACTTACAGGATGTTTCAAGCTTTAGCTTCAAAACAAATAAATATTTTAGTTATATCAACATCTGAAATTAAAATTTCAGTATTAGTTTCATCAAAAAATGTAAAAAAAGCAATAGCTGCTCTTCATAAAGAATTTAAACTAGATTAAACTTATGAATGTAAGACCATTTAGAAATATAAATCGAAAAAAAACTAAAGTAATTAACGTTGGTAATGTTAAAGTTGGTGGTGACAGTCCAATATCAGTTCAATCAATGACAAATACTTTGACTACAGATATTTCAGCTACTATAGAACAAATAAATAAAATTCATGAAGAGGGTGCTGACCTTGTAAGAGTTTCCTGTCCAGATGAGGACTCTGCAAAAGCCTTAAAAGAAATTACAAAAAATGTTCAAATACCTGTAATTGCAGACATTCATTTTCATTATAAAAGAGCTATAGAAGCTGCAGAAAATGGAGCAAAGTGTTTAAGAATAAATCCTGGAAATATTGGTGATAAAAATAAAATCTATGAAGTTTTAAGTGCAGCAAAAAATAATGATTGTTCAATTCGAATAGGAGTTAATGCAGGTTCTCTAGAAAAAGATATTCTAGAAAAGTATAAAGAGCCATGCCCTGAGGCATTAGTGGAGAGTGCAAAAAGAAATATTAAAATATTAGAGGATCAAGATTTTTTTAATTTCAAGATAAGCGTCAAGTCCTCTGATGTATTTTTGTCGATTGCAGCTTACAGGCATCTTTCAGATGTTACTGATTATCCTCTTCATCTTGGAATAACTGAGGCTGGGAGTTTTGTATCAGGAAGTGTTAAGTCTTCAATAGGACTAGGTTCATTGCTATTAGACGGAATAGGTGACACTATAAGAGTTTCTTTGTCAGATGATCCTGTAAAAGAGGTTAAGATTGGAAATGAAATCCTTAAATCTTTAGGATTACGAAATAGAGGAGTTAAAATAATTTCCTGCCCATCTTGTGCAAGGCAAGCGTTTCAAGTAATTGATACAGTTAAAATTTTAGAGGAAAAATTAACTCATATAAAAACTCCAATTACCCTATCTATAATTGGCTGTGTTGTGAACGGACCTGGTGAGGCTGCTTTAACTGATATTGGAATAACTGGAGGTGGAAAAGGTAACAACATGCTTTATTTATCTGGGGTACAAAGTGAAAAAGTATTAACTAATGATATAGTTAATAAAGTCGTAGCAGAGGTTGAAAAAAAGGCCTCTGAATTAGAAAATTTACAATGATACCAACAAAGACTATTGAAGAATTAATTATAAAACATTCTACACTAGAAAAAGATCTATCATCAGGAAGTTTAGATAATAAAATATTTGCTGAAAAATCAAAAGAATATTCAGATGTTAATGAAATAATTTTAAATGCTAAAAAATATTTATCTTTCGAAAATGAAAAACAAGAATTAGAGAAAATATTAGAGGACAACTCATCAGATAAAGAATTAAAAAATATGGCTGAGTTAGAACTTGTTGATTTGAAATCTCAACATGAGATCAATGAAAAAAAATTAAAATTATTTTTACTGCCAAAAGATGAAGCAGATAAAAAAAATGCAATAATAGAAATAAGGGCTGGAACTGGTGGACTAGAAGCAAGTTTATTTGCTTCAGACCTTTTCAAAATGTATGAAAAAGTAAGTCATAAAAAAAAATGGTCATTAGAACTTATTTCTATTTCAAGAAGTGATGCTGGAGGTTTAAAAGAGGTAATTGCATCTATTAAAGGTACAAATATATATTCAACATTAAAATATGAGAGTGGTGTGCATAGAGTTCAAAGAGTTCCAGATACCGAAACACAAGGTAGAGTGCATACATCCGCAGCCACAGTTGCTGTTTTACCTGAAGCTGAAGAAGTAGATTTAAAAATAAACGACTCTGACTTAAGAATTGACGTTTTTCGAGCAGGTGGTCCAGGTGGACAATCAGTTAACACAACAGATAGCGCTGTTAGAATAACTCATATACCCACTGGTTTATCAGTTTCTCAACAAGATGAAAAATCACAGCACAAAAATAAAGCAAAAGGAATGAAAATCTTAAGAGCAAGATTATATGAACTTGAAAGATCAAGAATTGATCAAGAAAGATCACAAGATAGAAAAACTAAAATTGGTACTGGAGATAGATCAGAAAGAATTAGAACTTATAATTTTCCACAAGGTAGAGTTACTGATCACAGAATAAATTTAACTTTGCACAAATTAGAAGAATTTCTTGAAGGTGAAGCTTTTGATGAAATGATCGAGTCACTTACACTGCAAGCACAAGAAGAAAGTTTAAGTAATTTAAAATAAATGAATATTCAATCAGCAATAGCTCAAGGTGCTCAAATTTTAAAAGATAAATTTTTTTTAAATCCTTATTTGGACTCAGAAATTTTAATGTCAAAAGCAATTAATAAGGATAAAAAATACTTAATACTTAATTCTCAAGAAAAAATAGAAGAAATAAATTTAAATTTGTTTCAAAAACTAATTAATGAAAGGTCCAAAGGTAAGCCGGTATCGCATTTGACAAATAAAAAGTTATTTTGGAATTCAGAATTTTTTGTAACAGAAGATACTCTAATACCTCGTCCTGATACTGAGCTAATTGTAGAAAATATTTTAAATTTAACAAAAAATAAAAGTAAACTTAATATTTTAGATATTGGAATAGGATCTGGATGTATACTTTTGTCTATATTAAAAGAGAGAAAAAATTTTTATGGAACGGGAATAGATATAAGCAAAAATTGTTTAAAAATAGCTTATATGAATGCAATTACTCTAAAAGTACATAATAGACTTAAATTATATAAATCTAATGTTGACAAATTTAGTTTGGGCAAATATGATTTGATTGTTTCTAATCCTCCTTATATTAAAAAACATATTATAAAATATTTGGATAAAGGAGTTGCTAAGTTTGAACCAAAAATAGCACTAGATGGTGGATTAGATGGTTTATCAGAAATCAGAAAAGTTATTAAAAAATCATCTGAACTGATTAAAAAAAATGGTAAATTTATTTTAGAGATTGGTTTTGATCAAAAAAATAAAGTAATTAAATTATTAAATAAAGAGGGTTTTTATATAAATAGTGCTCTAAAAGATCTTGCTTATAATGATCGATGCATAATTTGCACAAAAATATAATTATTTAAATCATGGTAACATTTAGGAATAACAGTAATAACAACAATAGAAGAAATAATTTTAGAAGAAACGATAGAAATTTTAAATCTAATGGTGACAGGCAGAAATTTAGTTCAAATTTTTCTAATGGTGATAATTTCAAAAGAAAGTCTCCAGGTAGAAACAATCACAATGCACCAAAATTAATCGAAAAGTACAATGATTTAGCTAGAGAGGCTTTGTCAAATGGTGATAAAATTCTTTCTGAAAATTACCTTCAGCATGCTGATCATTTTACAAGAATACTAAATGAAAGAGAAAGCTTCAAAAAAGAGAGAAATTTAGAAGTGAAATCTGATGAAAATGAAAAAGAAACAAATAAGCCATCAGAAAATATTGATGTTTCCGAAAAAAATTTAAAAGACAATTCTAACTTAGATATTCAAACTGAAACACCAGCAGAGGCTAATTAATTCAAACCTATAATTTTTTCTGATTTAAGAACATCCAGTTTAATTTTATTAGTTTCAAATAATTTTCTTTCCTTACCCTTCAAAATTTTACCAGAAGGAAGTTTTAGCTTTTGAGAATTAACTTTTTTCCCATTAACAATCACTTCGTAATGTAAATGAGGTCCAGTAGACTTACCGGTAGAACCAACGTAACCTATTGTTTGACCCTGTTTTACTCTTACTCCTGCTTTAATACCACGAGCAAACTTTGACATATGAGCATACACTGTTTGATAAGTTGAGTTATGTCTTATTTTTACACAGTTACCACCTCCACCACACCATCCAGCTTTTTTTACAACACCGTCACCAGATGCCATTATAGGTGTTCCTGTTGGTGCAGCAAAATCGGTACCTCTATGCATTTTATTGTATCCATCTATAGGATGTTTTCTCATACCAAAAGGAGATGAAAGTCTTGCTCCATTAATTGGAGTTTTCATTAAAGCTTTTTTAACACTCTTACCATTTTTATCATAATGCCCTTGACTTCCTTCTTTATCAAAATAATAAAGCCCATTATCTTGACCACTTAATTTTAAATTAGCGAAAAGTATTTCTCCTGTTTCAATGATTTTATTTTTATCATTTAGGAAAACTTCATACATTATTTGAAACTTATCTTGTTTTCTTATATCTCTTTGGAAGTCGACTTGAAAACCATATATCCTAGCAAATTCAATTATTATATTTGCTGGTATTTTTTCATCTGTTGCAGCTTTATATAGACTTTGTAAAATTAAGTTTTCTTTGTAAACTATTTTCTTTTCCAATTTAATTGATATAATTTCATCATTAAAAGTATTTTTAGAATTATCTCTTATTAAAAATATTTTTTTTTTATTTGATATTTGAAAAGTAAATTCATTAATTTGATTATTGGTTTTATCTAAGCTGAACTCAATAATTTGTTTAGTATTCAATTTATTAAGATTAACTTTTTTTTTTAAAGCATTTTTTATTTCTGATATTTCTTTTTTTTGTATTTGATAATTCTCTAAAATTTTATCAAATGTTTCGCCAGATTTTATTTTATGTTTTATTTTTTTGTATTTTGGTTCAAGATTTTCAACTATGTGCGTAAGCGTTTTTTTAAAATAAATGTTATCAATAAAACTATTATAAATTTTTAAATCCTCTTTTTTTGTTGAATTAAAATAACTTGTGAAGATTGCAGTAAGAAGAATTAAACAAACTAAGCCAAAAATCTCAAAGTTTTTTTTAATCTTACTCAATAGAATTTTAAACATTTTATATTTAAGTGAACACAATTATTAGTTTAGAGAGTGGTAAAAATCAAAAAAAAGCCCTTAAAATGCGGTGTTTTTATTTAAAAATTTATTCTTAAATGCTTGATTTCCATTATTTTTAGCCTATAAGCACTGAACTTTCTCAGTAAAATTATTGTTAATACAATAAATTAGTGAGGATTATTGAGCCTTTTTTGCTCAATTAGTTATTTTAAAAGTTAAAATTTAAGAAGAGAAGTGTGGACGGTTAAGGTTACCAAAAATTTGTCGTACACACTTCAATCACATATAAGTTTTATTCTTAGAATTTATATGGAAGCTAGTGTGCGCCGTTTTTAAACTTGAGAGTTTGATCATGGCTCAGAACGTACGCTGGCGGCACGCCTAACACATGCAAGTCGAACGAAGTAGCAATACTTAGTGGCAGACGGGTGAGTAACATGTAGGTATCTACCCTTTGGCCTGGAATAACACGAGGAAACTTGTGCTAATACCGGATAAGTCTTTACGGAGAAAGCTTTATGCACCATTGGATGAGCCTGCACTTGATTAGTTTGTTGGTGGGGTAATGGCCTACCAAGACTGTGATCAATAGCTGATTTGAGAGGATGATCAGCCACATTGGGACTGAGACACGGCCCAAACTCCTACGGGAGGCAGCAGTGGGGAATCTTGCACAATGGAGGAAACTCTGATGCAGCGATGCCGCGTGAGTGAAGAAGGCCTTTGGGTTGTAAAGCTCTTTCGTCGGGGAAGAAAATGACTGTACCCGAATAAGAAGGTCCGGCTAACTTCGTGCCAGCAGCCGCGGTAATACGAAGGGACCTAGCGTAGTTCGGAATTACTGGGCTTAAAGAGTTCGTAGGTGGTTGAAAAAGTTAGTGGTGAAATCCCAGAGCTTAACTCTGGAACTGCCATTAAAACTTTTCAGCTAGAGTATGATAGAGGAAAGCAGAATTTCTAGTGTAGAGGTGAAATTCGTAGATATTAGAAAGAATACCAATTGCGAAGGCAGCTTTCTGGATCATTACTGACACTGAGGAACGAAAGCATGGGTAGCGAAGAGGATTAGATACCCTCGTAGTCCATGCCGTAAACGATGTGTGTTAGACGTTGGAAATATATTTTCAGTGTCGCAGCGAAAGCGATAAACACACCGCCTGGGGAGTACGACCGCAAGGTTAAAACTCAAATGAATTGACGGGGACCCGCACAAGTAGTGGAGCATGTGGTTTAATTCGAAGATACGCGCAGAACCTTACCAACACTTGACATGTTCGTCGCGACTCTAAGAGATTAGAGTTTTCGGTTCGGCCGGACGAAACACAGGTGCTGCATGGCTGTCGTCAGCTCGTGTCGTGAGATGTTGGGTTAAGTCCCGCAACGAGCGCAACCCTCACTTTTAGTTGCCATCATTAAGTTGGGCACTCTGAAAGAACTGCCAGTGATAAGCTGGAGGAAGGTGGGGATGACGTCAAGTCCTCATGGCCCTTACGTGTTGGGCTACACACGTGCTACAATGGTATCTACAACAGGAAGCAAGACTGCGAGGTCAAGCAAATCCTTAAAAGATACCTCAGTTCGGATTGCACTCTGCAACTCGAGTGCATGAAGCTGGAATTACTAGTAATCGTGGATCAGCGTGCCACGGTGAATGCGTTCCCGGGTCTTGTACACACCGCCCGTCACACCATGGGAGTTGGTTCTACCTTAAGGCAAGGTTTAAAACCCTTGACCACGGTATAGTCAGCGACTGGGGTGAAGTCGTAACAAGGTAGCCGTAGGGGAACCTGCGGCTGGATTACCTCCTTTCTAAGGATGAATGAAAGTAAAATTTCATTCTAAATAATATACAGGTAATGTTGACCGTCCTCATTTCTCTTCTTAAAGTAGTGTTTCTCTTTGCATAGGGGCCGGTAGCTCAGTTGGTTAGAGCACACCCTTGATAAGGGTGGGGTCGAAAGTTCGAGTCTTTCTCGGCCCACCAATTTAAGATCATGGGGGATTAGCTCAGCTGGGAGAGCGCCTGATTTGCATTCAGGAGGTCAGCGGTTCGATCCCGCTATCCTCCACCAAAACACTTAGTTATAAAAAATCGTAAAAAATTATTAATTAATATCAATATCTATATCCGAACATTAGTAATGTTATTAGCTAATGTTCAAAATAAAAATTTGATTCAACACAGAATTTTTTTCTGTGCATAAATCAAGCGTTTAAGGGCGTGTAGTGGATGCCTTGGCACTGAAAGCCGATGAAGGACGTGATATACTGCGATAAGTTTCGGGGAGCTGTATGTAAGTTTTGATCCGAAAATTTCCGAATGGGGAAACCCACCACTTTATGTGGTACTTTAAACTGAATACATAGGTTTAAAGAGACAACCTGGAGAACTGAAACATCTAAGTAACCAGAGGAAAAGAAATCAATTGAGATTCCGTTAGTAGTGGCGAGCGAACGCGGACTAGGCCAGTAGTTTTGTTAAAAAAATTTGAATAGTTTGGAAATGCTAACCATAGAGGGTGATAGTCCCGTATGAGTAATGTTTAACAAAATTCTTGAGTAAAGCGGGACACGTGAAATCCTGCTCGAATATAGGGGGACCACCCTCTAAGCCTAAATACTCTTCAGTGACCGATAGTGAACTAGTACCGTGAGGGAAAGGTGAAAAGAACCCCTATTAGGGGAGTGAAATAGAACCTGAAACCGCATGCCTACAATCAGTCGAAGCTCTTTTTAGAGTGACGGCGTACCTTTTGTATAATGGGTCAGTGACTTAATTTATAAAGCAAGCTTAAGCCATCTAGGTGTAGGCGCAGCGAAAGCAAGTCTTAATAGGGCGATTAGTTTTATGAATTAGACCCGAAAACGAATGAGCTTACCATGAGCAGGTTGAAAGTTGGGTAACACCAACCGGAGGACCGAACCAGTTGACGTTGAAAAGTCTTTGGATGACTTGTGGTAAGGGGTGAAAGGCCAACCAAATTCGTAGATAGCTGGTTTTCCGCGAAAACTATTTAGGTAGTGCGTTGAGTAAATAAATGTTTAGAGGTAGAGCACTAAATGGGCTAGGGGGAAGAGATTCTTACCAAACCTAATAAAACTCCGAATGCTAAACATTGTTCCTCAGCAGACAGACTGTGGGTGCTAAGGTCCATGGTCGAGAGGGAAAGAGCCCAGACCACCAGATAAGGTCCCCAAATTATGATTAAGTGTGAAAGGATGTGGAAATTCCTTAACAGCCGGGAGGTTGGCTTAGAAGCAGCCATCCTTTAAAGATAGCGTAACAGCTCACCGGTCTAATAGAGTTTCTGCGCCGAAGATGTAACGGGGCTAAAATCATATACCGAATCTGTGGATTTGTAATTTCTTTGGAAATTATAACTGGTAGCGGAACGTTCTGTAAGCCTGTGAAGGGGTACCCGTGAGGGATCCTGGAGGTATCAGAAGTGCGAATGCTGACATAAGTAACGATAAAAGAAGTGAAAAACTTCTTCGCCGAAAATCCAAGGGTTTCTGCGCAAGGTTAATCCGCGCAGAGTTAGTCGGCACCTAAGGCGAGGGCGAAAGCCGTAGTCGATGGAAATAAGGTTAATATTCCTTAACCAGATGGTAGTGACGAATCTTGTAAGTTGTGAGTTCTTAATGGATTGAGCTTGCCGCGAAAAGGTTCCAAGAAATAGCTCCATCATTAGACCGTACCCTAAACCGACACAGGTGGATTAATAGAGTATATTTAGGCGCTTGAGAGAATGATGTTGAAGGAACTCGGCAAAATGCTTCCGTAACTTCGGGATAAGGAAGACCTGTTTTTAGGCAACTAGAGATGGGTGGCACAAGCCAGGGAGAAGCGACTGTTTATCAAAAACACAGGGCTCTGCTAACACGTAAGTGGATGTATAGGGTCTGACGCCTGCCCGGTGCTGGAAGGTTAATGCGGTTGGTGCAAGCTAACTTCTGAAGCCCCAGTAAACGGCGGCCGTAACTATAACGGTCCTAAGGTAGCGAAATTCCTTGTCGGGTAAGTTCCGACCTGCATGAATGGCGTAACGATTTCTCCGCTGTCTCCAACATCAACTCAGTGAAATTGAATTCTCCGTGAAGATGCGGAGTTCGCGTAGTTAGACGGAAAGACCCCGTGCACCTTTACTGCAACTTTACATTGGTATTAGGAAAAACATATTTAGCATAGGAGGGAGACATTGAAGCATAGGCGTTAGTTTATGTGGAGTCACCAGTGAAATACCTCTTTTGTTTTTCTTGGTATCTAACTGATCGCCGTTATCCGGCATCAAGACATTGTATGGTGGGTAGTTTGACTGGGGCGGTCGCCTCCCAAATAGTAACGGAGGCGTGCGAAGGTAGGCTCAGAACGGTCAGAAATCGTTCGTAGAGTGCAATGGCATAAGCCTGCCTGACTGTGAGACTGACAAGTCGAGCAGAGACGAAAGTCGGTCATAGTGATCCGGTGGTTCTGAGTGGAAGGGCCATCGCTCAACGGATAAAAGGTACGCCGGGGATAACAGGCTGATACTGCCCAAGAGCTCATATCGACGGCAGTGTTTGGCACCTCGATGTCGGCTCATCACATCCTGGGGCTGGAGCAGGTCCCAAGGGTTTGGCTGTTCGCCAATTAAAGTGGTACGTGAGCTGGGTTCAGAACGTCGTGAGACAGTTCGGTCCCTATCTGCTATGCGTGTAGAAGAATTGAGAGGAGTTGACCCTAGTACGAGAGGACCGGGTTGAACATACCACTGGTGGACCGGTTGTAGCGCCAGCTGCAGTGCCGGGTAGCTAAGTATGGAAGAGATAACTGCTGAAAGCATCTAAGCGGGAAACTCACCTCAAAACTAGTTCTTCCTATAGAGCCGTGGTAGACCACCACGTTGATAGGCTGGATGTGGAAGCGCAGTAATGCGTGCAGCTGACCAGTACTAATAGCTCAATTGGCTTGATTTATGCACTGAAAAAAATTTTTTAAAAAATTTCAATTTATATAGATATTTTAATTTCATTTTTAACAACTTCAAAATCTTCATTATTATCAACATCAAATCCCTCTTTTAAATTTGATAAAATCGGTAATGGCTTTTTACTCAATCTATCTTTATTGTTAATATATACTTTTCTTTCAGAAATGATTGCAGCACTATTCATAGAAAATAAAGGTTTAAGGTCTTGAGTTTTCGGCCACTTAATTTTTCTCGTATCATGTGATATCCATCCTCTTTTCTTACAGTATACAAATTTGCCTATTAAATTTGCACTAAAGGCACTTTGAATTTTTTTTTGTTTTTTTTTATTAAAAAAAACTTTTAAAAAATTTATGTAAGAGTCTGAGGAAAAATAAGGACTTGTAACGTGTGTCCAGAGTATATAATTACCTGAACAAATTTCAGGTATTATATCAATTAATTTTTGCAAAGAATTATCACCAGATAAACTTGGTTTTCTCTTATGTATTTTTATCCAATTAAATTTTTTACAAAATTTTATTACTTCTGGTAAATCTGTAGAAATTATATACTCAAATTTATGGTTAAATATTCTTAATTTTTTTAGTTTTGATATTTTATTTCTAAATTTTTCTAATTGCAAAATTTTTATCTCAGTTAGACCTAGTTTGTATTTTTTTATTTTATGGATATTTTTATTTTTAACTCTTTTGCTGTTTTTTCTTATAGGTATAAATATGCTTATCATTTATAAATTTTTCATTTCTTATATTAGAAAAGAACACATCATATTGTAGCACAAAAAGCAAAATTTAGTTTTAAAATTTAAATTGTTTTACAATCTTTTAATTCTATTATTAACATTAGTAAATATTTTGTAAATTAAATATTTACATTTCAAAATTATAAATGAAATGTAAGATACAAGTGTAATTTGTTCTTCTTTGTTTTCTATAATATTCAATAATTTTATTTGAGCACTTGATAAATGTTTCTTTTTTTCAAAAATTTTTTTTCCCAGAATTTGTTTTTTATCGTTTCTTTTTGTTAACTTGCCAAAATGAGTATTCTTTAACAAAATCTTATTAAATTTAATTTTTAAAAACTTACAAATTTTTCTCATTTCATCTTCTGTATTAAATATAAGCTTATCAAAATCACAAATGTACACTCTGCCTGGAAATTTTTTTTTTAATGTTTTGGCAATTATCTTATTATTTTCATTTTTAAAGCCTAAGAATTTTTTATAGATTAAATAATTAAAATTATTAATTTCATCAAATTTATCGGTGTGATAAATATTATTGTTCTTTTTTCTATTTATCATTGATGCAATTACGTCTCCAAAATCTCTAGAAATTAAGATCAGCTTTGAATCTTTGAAATTTTTAAGATAAAAAAAATGACTTTCAAAATTGTTGTCTTCCATAAAAACTTTTAATGATTTATTTGCCTCGTAATAAGTTATGTTATAAAAATTTTTTATTAAAGATGTATGAATTATTTCAATAATTTTAATTGCATTCCAGTTTTTTAATTCACTTATTTTTTTTGTCCAATACGTTTCAAACTGATAAAAATTTAATTTCACATAAAATTTCCAATCTACAGTTGAATGATTATTTAAGTGATATCTTTCAAGATCATAGTAGTAACTATCTGATAATATTTTTCTAATTATACTTAAATCTTTATAGGATAATTTTTTTAGAAGTTTTTTATTTCTTGCAAAAGCTGAAAAAACAGCTTCTTGTCCTGGAGAAACCTTTAGTTTTGGATGACCATCTAAAAGAGATTTTAATATAGATTTTCCAGATGCCCAAAAGCCATCAATTAACAAAAACATACTTTTTTATATCATTAATAAAACTTAATCATCAATAATTATGTTTTTATTGATTGTTTGAAATAAAGGCATCCAGTGTTAATTTCAGGCCTTTGTTTAATTTTATTTTAGGTTTCCAACCTAACGCTCTTATATTTTTTGAGTTTAAAAATTTTCTTGGAGTCCCGTTTGGCTTGTTTTTATTTAAAATAAATTTTCCTTTAAATTTTACTATATTTGCTATTTTATTTGCTAGCTTAATTATAGATATTTCCTCACCTGAACCAATATTTAAAATTTTATGATTTGTTTTCTTTTTTAAAATTAAATAGATCGCCTCAGCTAAATCATCAACATATAAAAACTCTCTTAAAGGTTTCCCATTGCCAAATACTTCTACAACTTTTTTATTATGTTTTTTTGCAAGGTATATCTTTTTAATAAGAGCAGCTAATACGTGGCTTGTGTGATCATTATAGTTATCAAATGGACCATATAGATTAGTTGGCATTACGGAAATAAAATTTTGTTTATTTTTTTCATAATATTCTTGACAAAGTTGAACAACCAAAATTTTTGCAAGCGCATAACATTTGTTTGTTTCCTCTAATTTACCATCTAATAAGTATTTTTCTTTTATGGGTTGTCTGGAAAGTTTAGGGTAAATGCAAGAAGATCCTATATTTATAAACTTTTTGACTTTATATTTATTTGATGCGTTTAATAAGTTAAGTCCAATTTCTATATTGTCATTTAGAAAATCTATCGAATCTACTGAATTAGTAATTATACCCCCAACCTTTCCTGCAGCGTTAATTACAATATCCGGTTTATTTTTTTTGAACCAATCATAAACCAAAGTCTTATTTCTCAAATCTAAAATCTTTCTGTTTTCTGTTAGAATCTTAAATTTTCTTTTTTTATCAAATAGTCTTTTTAAAGACCTGCCAACCATTCCGTTGTGACCTGCTATAAAAAGTTTACTTTTATTACTTGTCATACTTAAAAAAAATTAGTTTTACCTGTTTATTTTTTTATATTTTAAAAACCATAAAATATATTTTTTAATTCCTTTATCCAAATTTATTTTAGGCTTCCATCCTAAATTTTTAAGTTTATTGCATCTAGAAATTTGATTATCTGGAACAAAATTTTGTTTTCTGTTATTAAATTTTATATTATTCTCGATCTTTAGGTTCATAACTATTTTTTCAATAATTTCTTTATTTTTTAAAACATCATATGCATGACCATCTAAAACAAAAATTTTTTTTTTAAATACTTTCAATAAAAACTCAATAATATTTATTGCATCACTTATATGTAACCAACTTCTTTTTTCATGCCCATTTCCAAAAAAAGTAAGTTTTTTTTTTATTAATATTTTGTTGCACGCATCCCATAAAAGTTGTTTTTTTAATCCATCACCATAAATAGAAAAATATCTTATAATTATAAGTTTGATTTTATTACCCAAATGTTTTTTAAGAAGTTTTTCAGACTTGAGTTTATTTTTTCCATATATGGAAGTAGGTTTTAATATATTAGAATTGTTTTTATAAACAGCTGCAGAAGAAATATAAATAAAGGTTATTTTTTTTTTTATCTTAATGCAAAAGTCTACCAAATTTTTTGTTGATTGATAATCGTCTTCAAAAGATTTTTTTTTATCTTTTTGAGCTTCACTGACAGTGCCACTACCAGCGCAGTGAAATATAACATCTGGAATAAAATTTAGTTTATATAGATTTTCTAAAGTTATTCTATTTTTTGAGTTATTTTTTATATTTTTTTTTTTTCCAATGATAACTATTTTATTTTTTTTATAAAATTTTTTAAAAATATACGAACCTATGAATCCATATCCCCCAGTAATTAAAATTTTTTTATTGATCAAATTCATTAAGAGTATATAAAATTATAGTCCTTATATATGTATCTTATAAAATTGTTGAAACAATATATCAAAAAAAATCTTGAAAAAATTGGAATAATAAAAACTTTAGAAAGTCTAAAAATTTTGAATAGTAAAATTTTAATAAATCAAAATACAACAAAAATGAGCAGCGATATAAATGATTATGAATTTTCTGTATTTTCTCAATTTGGTGAGGATGGTATAATTCAATATTTAATTCACTCTATAGAAGATATTCCGAAAAGATTTATTGAATTTGGAGTTGAAGATTATGAGGAGTCAAATACACGTTTTTTACTTTTAAATAATAACTGGAGTGGATTAGTCTTGGATGGAGACAAATTAAATATAAGTAGAATAAGAAATAGCTACTACTACTGGAAATATAATTTAGAAGCAAAGCAGCAATTTATTACTGCTGAAAATATAAATCTGATAATTGGTGATTATTTACAAGATAAATCATTAGGAATTTTATCTATAGATATTGACGGAAATGATTATTGGATACTAAAAAGTTTAGATTTTAAAAAGTTAAAACCTATTTTTCTTATATGCGAATATAATAGTCTTCTGGGTAGCGAGGCTTCAATTACTATACCTTATCAAAAGAACTTCGTTAGAGAAAATAATAATTTTGACAAGCTTTATTATGGTGCTTCAATAAATGCAATTAATAATTTGGCTAATAAAAAAGGATATTTTTTATTAGGGTCAAATTCAAATGGTAACAATTTATTTTTTGTAAATCAAAAATATGCTGATAAATTTAAAATTAAAACTGTCAAAGAAGCTTATTTTAAAAATAGCTTCAAAGAATATTCCAATTTAAGTTTTGAAGAAGCTCAAAATTCTCTTAAAACTAAAATATTTTTTGAAACTGAAACAGAAAAATTAATAAAATTTTAATTATAATCTAATGTTTAGATTAATATTATCAGGCATAAAATTAATACCCGAAAAAACATTTAAAAGTCTGAAATATTTACAAATTTTTTTTTTAATAACTGCAATATTTGAAATTATAACTATTTATTCTATCGGTCCAGCAATAGCAATATTACTTGATAATAATTTTTTAGAAAATGAAAAATTTATTAATTTTTTAACTTTTTTTCAATTAAACAATCTATTGGATGATGAATTAACTGTTAAATTATTTTTTCCAATTTTCTTTTTATTATTTTTTATTATTAGTCAGATATTAATTTTTTTATCAATAAAGTTTAGTTTTAAAATAAGTTATAAAATTGCAAAATTACTATCAACTAAACTATATTTTAATAGTTTAAAAAAAAATATTAATGAACTGTCTGGACTTAATACAAATAGAATAATAGTGATGTTAACCGAAGAAACTGATAGATTTATTTATAGCTGCGTAATGTTTCTTTTAAGAATATTTTCGAGAGTTATCGTTATGGTAATTTTTGTTATATCTTTTATATTTATCAATTTTAAATTATCAATCTTTTTAACTATCTTTATAATTGGCTATTACTTTCTCTTTTACAAAAAAATTGAAAAAAAACTTTATGATAATGGAAAAAATATAACCGAATCTTCTTTTAGAAAAGTCAAATTAATTACAGAAACTTTTACAAGTTTTCGTGAAATAAGTGTGTTTAATTTAAAGCAAGACTTACTTGATGATATGACTGAACTAAATAGCAAACTAAATGATGCAAAGTATATTAATTCCTCAATTACCTTGCTTCCAAAATATGTTTTGGAAACAATTTTGATATCATCAGTTATTATAATTGGAGTTTTGAATAATTATATTTTTAATAATAACAATCTAAGTGAATATTTTATAATGATGATTGTTCTCGTATTTGCTGGATATAAACTTATACCAACTTTTCAGGAAATATTTGTTGGTACTAGTATAATAAAAAGCTTAAATTACACAATTGATCAATTGCAAAAGTATAATATAGACGAAATTGATAAAAATGTTTTTACAAATAAATTAAATAAAAAAATTAATTTTAGGAATATTAAAATCAAAGATGTTGAATTTAATTACGATCCATCAATCAAATTAATAAATAATTTTAATCTAGAGATTAATAGAGGAGAAAAAATATGTTTAGTTGGAGAAAGTGGATCTGGTAAATCTACGATTTTAGATTTAATTTTAGGTTTTAGAATTCCAAAATCAGGAAATATATTTTTAAATGAAGATTTAATTTCACAAGAGTTAGAGAATGAGAGTTTAAAATCAATAATAAGCTACGTACCTCAAAAAGTTCTTTTATTAGATAAAACTATCATAGAAAACATAACACTTACAAAATATAACATAGATAAAAATAAACTTAATTTATCAATCAAGCTTTCGTGCCTTGATAAGTTTTTTAACAATTTAAAAAATGGATTAGATACCAAAGTAGGTGAGCTTGGAAAAAATATAAGTGGAGGTCAAGCACAAAGAGTAGCTATTGCAAGATCAATTTATCGTGATACTCCAATAATAATTTTAGATGAACCAACCAGTTCACTAGATAAAGAGACTTCTTTAGAAATTTTATACAATTTATCAAATATGAAAGATAAGACCATAATTATGTCTTCACACAAAATTGATGAAATTAAAAATTTAAAATACAAAATAATAAAATTGTGATTGATGTTTTCATACAGGCAAGATTAGGTTCAAAAAGATTTCCAAAAAAAGTATTTAAAAAAATTGGGAAATATTCTGTTTTAAGTTTTTTGATAAAAAGATTAGAGAATATACAAAATGTAAATAATATTGTTGTACTTACAACATATAAAAAAGAAGATGATAAAATTGTAAATTTTTGTCTTAAAAATAAAATTAAATATTTTAGAGGCAAAAATTTGGACCTACTAACTAGATATTATAAAGCAGCTATAAAATTTAATTCAAAACATATAATGCGAATAACTTCTGATTGTCCATTTCTTGAAAGTCAATTTTTAAAAAAATTTATAAATTTTTATTTAGAAAACAATTATGATTTAGTGACTAATACAATTAAAGCAACCTATCCAGATGGATTTGATTTTTGGATATTTAATAGAAAATCACTGAAAAAATCATTTAAAAATGCAAAATTAAAATATCAAAGAGAACATATGACTCAATATATGATTGAAAATCCAAAAAAATTCAAAATTTATAATTTTATTTCAAGCATAGATTATTCTAAACTTCGTTTATGTATTGACTATAAAAAGGACTTAATTTTGTTAAACAAAATATTTAAGTATTTTAATAAAATAAATTTTAGTTATAACGATATAATTAAATATTACAAAACTTACAGTAAACATTTCATAATAAATTCAAAATATTTTAGGAATGAAGGATTGGAAAAATCAATTAAAAATGAATATAAAAAATCATAAGACAAAACTTTTAAAAAAAAAGGCTGTTAATTTAATCCCAGCATTTACACAATTATTATCAAAGAACCCTAATCGTTTTGATTATAACGTTTGGCCCACATATTATATTCGAGCTAAAGGAGTATTTATTACTGATAATGATAACAATAAATTTTTAGATATGAGTATTGCTAGTATTGGTTCAGTTTTGACAGAATATGCTGATAAAGATATTGATGGTGCAGTTATAAAATCAATTCAAAATGGTGTTAGTTCTTCATTAATAAATGTAAACGAAGTGAAACTAGCTGAAAAACTTTGTAAAATGCATAAATGGTCTGATCAAATTAGATTTTGTAAATCTGGGGGGGAGGCCATGTCTATTGCAGTCAGAATTGCAAGGGCTAGCTCAGGAAAGGATAAGGTACTGTTTTCAGGATATCATGGATGGCATGATTGGTACATGTCAGCAAACTTGAAAAATAATAATAATTTAAATAATCATTTATTTAATAATATTAATCCTTTAGGGGTACCTAAGGTTTTAAAAAATACAGCAATTCCATTTAGATTTTATGACAACAAACAGTTAATAAATTTAATAAAAAAATATAAAAATAAAATTGCAGCCATAATTGTTGAACCAATTCGTAATGATGAACCGAATAAAATTGCTTTAGAAAATATTTACAAAATTGCAAAAAAAAATAACATTATATTAATATTTGATGAGATTTCGTCTGGGTTTAGAATTTGCAATGGTGGATCTCATTTAAAATTAAAGGTAAATCCCGATATTGCAGTTTTTGGAAAAGGATTGGGTAATGGATATCCCATAGCAGCAATTTTAGGTAGAAAAGAGATAATGAAAATTTGTGATAAAATTTTTATTAGCAGTACAAACTGGATGGAGGCAACTGGTTATACAGCTGCATTAAGTACAATTAAAAAATTTGAAAAAAGAAAATTATATAAAAAATTAATAGCAAATGGAAAAAAAGTTAAAAAAATTTGGTTGGATGTTGCAAAAAAATATAATGTTAAAATTAACACCTATGGAATTGATCCATTAGCAAAATTTGATTTTAAATATTCAAAAACAAAAAATTTAATTGCTAAAAAAATACTTATATCGACAATGATAGAAAACAAAATTTTAGCCTCAAATATATATTATGCAATGTCAGCTCATACAGATAATCATTTCAAAAAATTTTCCAAAGCACTTGAACTGGCTTTTTTAAGAATATCTAAAAAAATAAATTAATGAAAATTTTAATACTTGGTGGGAGTGGGTTTTTAGGATCTTATTTAAAAAAAAACTCAAAAAGAAAAATTTATTTTCATGGAAATAAAAAAAAGAGTTTTTTTAATTTTGATATATCAAAAAAAATAAATATTAGGTTTTTAGAAAAAATCAGGCCTAACATTATTATAAATTTAATCTCACTTACTAATGTGAATTTATGTCAAAAAAACAAAAAATTAGCTTATAAAACAAATGTTAATACACAAAAAAATATAGTTAGTTATTGTAAAACAAATAATACTAAATTAATTTATATATCAACAGATCAACTGTATAATGCAAAGAGGGGCTACTCCTCTGAAAGAAATATTTCATTACTTAATTATTATAGTAAAACAAAATTTAAAGCTGAAAGTTTAGCAAAAAATTGCGATTCTATCATCTTAAGAACAAATTTTTTTGGTATAAATAGAGTTAAAAATACTGGCCTTGTAAATTGGTTAATAGAAAGCTGCAAAAAAAAGAAAAAAATTAACTTATATAATAATGTTTATTTTTCACCTCTGAACATAGATACACTAAGTAAGATTATTTTAAAAATTATGACATCAAATAAAAAGGGCACTTATAATTTAGGCTCTTTAAATAAAATTTCGAAAAAAGATTTTGCAGTTAAAGTATTCAAAAAATTAAAAATAAATACCTCATACGATGAAGTAAAAATGAATAAATCAAACCCAAAAAGACCATTGGATATGTCGATGAATTGTAATAAGTTTATAAGAAATTTTAAAATAAAACTTCCAAATATTGAAAATGAAATTAAAAAACTTTCATAGTTACTTTAAAAGAAAACCTTATTTTATAGCTGATATAGCTGCTAATCATGATGGATCAATTACAAGAGCAAAAAAATTGATTAGATTAGCGGCTAAAAATGGAGCTGATGCTGCAAAATTTCAAAATTTTTTTGCCGAAACTATAGTTTCAGATAAAGGTTTCAGGGATTTAAAAAAAGGTCTCTCCCATCAATCAAAGTGGAAAAAATCTGTATACGATGTTTATAAAGCTGCTGAATTACCTTTAAAATGGACTTTAGAGCTTAAAAAGGAGTGTAGGAAGAATAATATAGAATATTTTACAGCTCCATATGATGAGGGAATAATTAATTATTTAAATAACCATTTAAATTTTTGGAAAATTGGTTCTGGTGATATCACATGGCATGAGAATGTCTTGAAAATTGCTAAAACAAAAAAACCAATCATGATAGCAACTGGGGCGTCTGATTTAAAAGAAGTAATAGATTTGGTCAATAAAGTAGAGAGAATAAATAAAAAGATAGTTATAATGCAATGCAATACCAATTATACAGCAGATGAAAAAAATTTTAATTATATAAACCTAAAAGTTATCAATGAGTTTAGAAAAGTATTTCCAAAACATATTATTGGCTTATCAGATCACACTCATGGTTCTGAAACAGTTTTAGGTGCAATTGCACTAGGTGCCACAGTTATCGAAAAGCATTTTACAGATGATAACTCTAGAGAAGGGCCAGATCATAAGTTTTCAATGAATCCAGTAGAATGGAAAAAAATGGTTGTCTCTTCAAATAAGTTATTTTTATCTTTAGGTGATGGAAAGAAAAAAATCGAAAAGAATGAAAAGGAAACTTCAATTATACAAAGAAGGTCAATAAGAATAAAAAGAGATTTAAAAAAAGGATCAACAATAATGAAAGAGGATTTAACTTGTTTAAGACCCTGTCCTATAGATGCAGTCGAACCATACGAAATAAAAAAACTTATTGGAAAAAAAATTAATAAAAATCTTACAAAACACGATTATTTAAAATGGTCAATGATAAAAAGATAATTTTTTTAATACCAGCTTTAAATGAACAAAAAAATATAAAAAAAACTATCATAAATTTTAAAAAATATGGCAAAGTGGTTGTGGTGGATGATGGCTCAATTGATAATACTAAAATCATTGCTTCAAAGTATTCTAATTATTTAATAATAAATAATAAAAATATGGGATACGATTTTTCTATTTATAGAGGAATTGAGTACATAAGAAAAAAATTAAACTTTGATCTAATTGTAGTAATTGATGGTGATGGTCAACATTCAATTAGAAATATTAAAAAAATTTCAAAATTGCCCTCAACTGTACAAATTGCAGTTGGAAACCGGAACATTAAGAATAGATTAGCAGAACATATAGTAGGTTATTTATCCAAATTTATATTTTGTTTAAATGATCCATTTTGTGGATTAAAGGTTTATTCTAAATTATTTATTGAAAAAGCTATAAATTACAAAAACATAAACTGTATTGGAGCTTATTATATTGCAATAGCAAAAATTGAAAAAATTAAAGTTTTTCAATTTGATGTAAGTATAAAAAAATCAGGTAAAACATCTAGTTTTGATAATAATATTATTTCGGGAAATATAAGAATAATCCAAGCTTTTTTTAAGCTCATTTTACTATCTTTTTTACCAAAAAGATGGATTAATTAATTTTTTTTCCTTAATGTTTAAATATTTTAAATCAAATTTACTTAAATCTATATGTTTAAAAGAAAAAATTTCATTCATTTGCTTTAATGAAATTGGTGCAATTAATTTATTTTTTATAAATTTATAATTTTGGACATAATTAATAATTAGATCAATTTTTCTAACCTCGTTTTTTGCACATAAATTATCTAATTCATTTAATTTTAAAATAAATTTTTTATTTTTTATTTTTTTTTTAGCTTTTGGGATAGACATAAACAATGCTCCTTGTAGAAAAATTGATCTTGCATGAATTTCAATTTTCTTTTTTTTTATGAAATTATGCACTTCTAAATTTAAAAGTCTTTGGTCAAAAATATTAAATGGAACTTGAAAAAGTCTAATATTAAATCTTTCATTTAATTTTTTAATATCCTCAAAATTATAAATTGAGACTCCTATTTTATTAACAAGTTTTTGATTTTTTAATGACTTTAAAAGTTTAAAAAAGATATTTTTATCTTTGTTTAATAAATTTTTAGGATTATGAACCAGAATATTGTTAAATTTGTTTACATCAAAAATTTTTAAACTATTAAAAAATGTTTTTTCACACAAATCTAAATTTTTTTTATTAATTGTATTTAAATTTAATGTTTTGGTGTCTAAAATTTTATTTTTATGTTTATTTAAAATTTTTGATAGGTTTATCTCATTATTATATCCAGGAGCAGTATCAATTTGTCTATAACCTTTTTTAAAAAAATTATTTATTATATTTTTTGTAACATTGGTTGATATTTTTTTTTTATTATTATTTATGCCATATATTCTAAAAAAATGGGCTGTTCCCAAAATCATATCTGAAGAATATTTTTAATTTTTTTTTTATTAATTATTATATTTTTATCACTTGAGTATGAAAATTTTTTTTTATTAAATACTAAATTGTAATTTTTATTTTTTTGATCCCAAAAAATAAATTCTTTATCAGGGTAAATTACAAATTTATTTTTTGAAATAACACATCTTAGTGACTCGTATTCAGTAATAAGTTTTTCATAATCTTTTTCACCAACTGTACTTCCTATAAATTTTATTTTTTTCTTCGGGTCAATAGATTTCGCAATATCTGTTATCTTAAAATTTTCCATCTTTGGCACGTATATTTCTCCTCCTTTGCATTCATTTAAAGAATTGAATACAAAGTTTACAGCTTTATCAAAGTTGATCCAAAATCTTGTCATATTCTCAGAGGTAACATTGAAAAATTTTTCTTTATTTTTTTTTATTTCTAAGAAACGTTGTATGACACTACCTTCAGATGCTATTACATTTCCATATCTGACAACCGCAAATCGAGTAATTTGTTTTGAGCTGTAGGCATTACTTGCAATAACAATTTTTTCAGCGCAAAGTTTACTAGCTCCATAAAGATTAATAGGCTCAACAGCTTTATCTGTTGAAAGTAAAATCATTTTTTTACATCTATTTTCTATAGCTGCTTTAATTATATTTTGAGTACCTAAAATATTTGAACTTATAGCTTCGTTTGGATTATATTCTGAGAGATATACATGTTTCATTGCAGCTGCATGTATGATGTAATCAACTTCATTGCATGCCATTTTTACTCTTTCGTAATCTCTAATATCACCTATAAAAAATCTAACCTTTAATCTGTTTTTAGGAGGCAGTGTTAAATTAAATTTATGATGTTTTTGTTCATCTCTGGATAAAATTATTATCTTTTTTATTTTTGTCTTATTTAATAAAAAATTTACAGCTTTTTTTCCAAATGAACCTGTTCCGCCAGTGATTAAAACAACCTTTTTATTTAAAAATTTAAACATATTTATAGCTCGTCAAAATTTAGGATATTATAATTTTTATTTTTTAACATTGTATTTAACATTTTAAAAAATTTGCAATTCTCAAAATTAAAATCTTTTAAATTGAGTGATAAATTATTCCAATATTCATTGTTAATGTTGTTACCAGTAGTATTAATATAGGAATTTAGTTTTGTTTCAACTCTGCTTAATTCTATATCATAAAATGCAAATAATTTAGCTTTTTTAATTTGATCTTCGTTTAATTTAGGTAATTCGTGAATTTTATAAATAAGTTGTTTATATTCATCAATATTTTTTGGTTCGAACGCAAATCCAGTTCTATAATAAATAGCATCACCAGTCACAATAGCTGGTATTCCAAAACAGGAGTATTCCAATCCTGCCGTTCCATGTTCTGTGAAGACGCATTTAGCAAATTGTAATATTGAGCTTGGGTGTATTTCATTAGGGAATATATTTAAATTATTATTTTTAAACTTATAATTATCAACAATTATCTCAGTTTTATCTTTCAGTTTTGTAATCTCATATTCTGTAGGATGCTTTTTAACTAAAATATTTATTTTTTTATTTTCACATAAATATTTTAATGTTTTTTGAAGCCAAATATAGTTATCTTGAAAAATTGATATTCTTTTTTCAAATACACCATCAAAAATATTATTTGCGAATACTACTATTATTGGAATCTTGTTATCCCAACCAAATATCTTGCAAATGTAGTCTTTGTCGACTATTTTTTTTTCTGGATTAAAAGCGAATGTGAGATCAAATATATCATTTAAATTTCTTTTATTTTTAAATCTACTTAATATTTGTTCTTCACCTTTTTTTATAAACGTATCTCTTTTAGAACTTTGTAAAAGTTTCAAATAAGTGTTTTTACTTAAACTAGCTCTATTATATCTTCTTTGAGAAAAATTTTTAAATAATCTTAGACCTATCTTAGTTTGTCCTATACCCTTACAAAAGATTTTAATTTTATTTTTTAAAAAAAGTTGAAAAATAATTGCTTCCGGATTGAATTGAATTTCATGTGTGACATAGTATTTTATTTTATAAATTTTTAATATTTTTTGTATTTCGTTATATGAGCAAATACTTTTAAATAAATAAAAAAAAAGTTTATAATTTATATTATTAGCAGTTCCTTCAAAAGAATTTCTCAGATAATCATCATAGCTAACTTTTCCAATCTCAATGTCATCTAATTTTAAATCTATAAACTGATCAATATCTTTAATTTTTTTTGTCAAAGAGAAGAAAAGTTTTAAATGTTTATAATAATGATTAATTGGATTTAAATTTGTTATATAAGTGATGTTAGTAATATTAAAACTCTTATAGAGACTACTTCTGTATTTATTTTTAACTTTATCTATTACTAATATTTCTTTCTTATAAAATTTCTGTAAATATTTTGCTAAAATAAGATTTTGTATTAAATTCATAGGATGGAAATTAGTACAGTCTATTGCTATTAATTCACTTCCAAAAATTTTTTCATCTAATTCATTCCATTTTGCATAATTATTTTTTATATATTTTTCAAATTCAATTGTTTTGAAGTGTTTATTTGATTCATAACTATGTCTAATATCAGAAATTAGTGATTTGATTGTTTGAAAAAATAAAAATATTATCTTCATTTTAAAAAAAAATTAATATCAACCTTTTATGAGAATTACTATATTATCTGAAAACAATAGGTTTAAATTGCATAATTATTATCC